>CAYZLN010000045.1:0-10608 GCA_964479295.1 uncultured Gemmatimonadota bacterium | reverse complement strand
GCTCACGCCCACGCTGACCAGGACGTCGTTCTGGAGCCGGGTCTCCCCGTCGAGCGGCGATTCGTACGACGACACCAGGTCCCGGATCTCGAGCCTCAGCGCCAGGGACGGCCACACCCGCGTCGTCACCCCGGCCAGGGCGGTCCCGACCGGGTCGGTGGCGTCCTCCGCGTCGGGCGACGCCACGGGGTCGAGCGAGAGGTGGCGCACCCCCCCGCCGAGGCCGAGGAAGGGCTCCACCGAGGCCAGGGCGCCCGAGGTGGGGATGCGGTAGGTCACCGCCCCCGTGCCGGCCAGGTAGTCGGCGTCGCCCAGGTCGGTGGGGATCGGCCCGGTGAACTCCGACGGACGGACGTTCAGCTCGGCCGGCGCCCAGACGCCCTGTACGGTCAGGCCCAGCTCCCGCCCGAACCACCAGGCGACCGTCCCCGACGCGCCCACGGCCGTGGAGACCTCCGTGGCGAACGCGACGTCCGAGGTCAGCTCGGCGAGCGGGGTGAGGACCGACGCGGAGACCGCGACCTCGGGGCCCGACGGCGGCCCGTCCGCCTGGGCGGCTGCGCCGGAGGCGGACGTCAGGATCAGCGCCAGCAGGGCCGCGAGCCCTGCGGCCCGGCGTCCCGGGGCGAAGGACACGGAGCGCTCCTCCTCGCGGGGGTCGGGGGCGACGGGGGCGATCACCGGGTCCGGATCACCGAGAGCTGCGGCTCGATCCGGTCGTCCAGCCGGAGCCGGCTCTGCCCGGCCAGGCGCAGGGCGGCGGGCCGGCTGTCGCGGACGTTCTGCAGACGGAAGTACGCCCCGGTCCCGGCCCGGACGTCGAAGTCCACCGCCGTGGTCTCCAGCGGCAGGTCCGTCACGGCCAGCGGGAACCGGAAGGGGAAGGACGACCCCGAGCTCGGGTTCTCGGAAAGGCCCGCGAAGACGCTGCGGACGTCCCACGTGGCGAAGCTCAGCTCCGGGGGGGCGCCCTCCACCCCGGCGTCGTCCAGCGCGAGCGCCAGCCGGTAGTCGGCCAGGAGGTCCGTCCAGGCCTCCCCGGTGGCCTGCTCGAGGTTCTCGACGCCGGAGAGATGGGACGCCCCGCCCCGGGAGAGGGCGCGGAAGAGCGCGGGCTCGGCCCCGCCCCCCTCCCGGTCGGCCGCCCAGCGGAGGAGCGACCACGCGAAGCCCCGCATCTGCAGGCCCGGGACCCCGCCGGGGTCGACCGTTGCGAGCACCGGCGCCTCCGTGGGCTGGCGCATGAAGAGGTCGAGTCGGGCGAAGTTGTTCAGGTGGAAGGTGTTGAAGCGATCGAGCCGCCGGCGGTCTCCTTCGATCTCATCCCACGTGATGTCCTCGCCCGGGCCCCGGTCCATGAGCCGCAGCCCGACCGCTTCCTCCGCCACGTGGGCCAGCCCCTCCTGGAGCCAGACCTCCCCCAGGTCGCCGAAGCCGGCGTCGCCGAGGACGAGGCGCTGCTCCGCGCTGAGCAGATGCTCGAGCTCGTGGGCGACGACGCTGCGGGCGTTGCGGAGGGCCTGGTCCTCCCGGAGGGGGCTGCCGAACTGCCCCTCGGGGTCGGTGGCGGCGAGGTAGAGCAGCTCCCCCTCGTTGCTGGCCGGGCACACCTCGCCGCCGGGCCCCTGGAGCCCGTTGCCGCCCGGATCGCCCGAGTCGGTGAGGTCGAGGGGGAGGAAGAAGCCCCCGACCCGGCCGGTGGCGCTCCGGGGGGTGAGGCGGTTCACCTCGGGCGTGAACAGCACCACGACGCGGCCGTTGCCGTCGATGTCGGCGGGCCCGCCGAAGTAGAGGGTGTCGGTGGGGAAGACGACCTCGTCGAACTCGTCGCGCAGCGTCCGCCAGGTCTCCTCGGGGAAGGAGCTCTCCGGGACGTCGACGTCCTCGACGAGGACCACCTCCGAACCCACCGCCCGGACGACCCCCTCCACGACCCGCGACGTGTCGCCGCAGGCCACGGCCAGGTCGCGGCCCACGGCGAAGGTGTGACGGAGGGTGTCCCCCACCGAGGGGGCGGCCGAGCCCGCGGCTCGCAGGGCGGCGTCGCCCTCGCCGGAGACCCGGGGGGTGCCGCGGAAGCCCTGCCGGTCCAGTTCCCGCCGGGCCTGCTCGCGGAGCCGGATCTCGCGGGGCCGCGCGTCCTCGGGAAGCTGGACCTCCTGGCCCACCGAGCGCCGGTCCGCCGACACGGCCTGGGCCTCGCGGCCCCCGTCCCCGCCGCCGGTGTTCAGGAAGAGGCGGAGCGGGCGCGTCTCGCCCGCGGCCCGCCCGGCGGTGCCGGCCGTGACGAGGTACTGCCGCTCGCCGGAGGCCCCTTCGAGCTGGAGGCAGTCGACGGCGTCGGCGCCCTGCCGCACCTCGACCTCGCCCACCGCCAGGTCGAGGGGCGGGGTCCCGGGCCGGATCCGGACCAGTTTCCCGTTGCTGACCTCGCCCGACACGACGGCGCGAACCCCCACGTCCCTCGCCGGGAGGCAGCGGGTCCCGAAGTCGGGGACCCGGAACCGGACCCGGTCCGACGTGGCCTCGACCACGTCGCCGACGACGCCCTCGACCCGGACCTGGACCTCCCCTCCGTCGGGGCCGAGGCCCTCCCCGAAGAGGACGGCCTCGCCCCCGGGCGCCAGCGGCAGGGGGGCGACGGAGTCCACCGTCACGGAGGTGGAGAGGGACGAGACCGCCTCGGCCCGGAAGCGCGCCGTGTCCGTGACGACCCCGCCCACGGCGTGGGCCGTGACGACGTGCTGCTCGGGCGCGGAGCCCAGGGTCAGGAGGTTCTCGGTCCGGCCCTGGTCGTCGGTGAAGGTGGTGTCCGGGCCGAGGCGGGCGTCGGACGGCCCGCTCCGCACCCGCCACTCGACGCGGACGCCGGCGGAGGGCGTCCCGTCCGGGGTGGTGACCCGGACCCGGAACGGGACGGGGAGCTGGCTGCCGGCCTCGGCACGCTGGTCGCGGCCGTCCTCGGCGGAGAGGGTGACCTCCCCGGCGGGCACCGTCACCACCTCCAGGCGGCGGGACTCCACGTTGGAGGCGGACGGGATGTCCGTCCGGACGACGCTCGTGCCGAACTCGGATCCGCCCCGGAACTGGGTCTCGGCGACGCCCTCCCCGTTCGTGACGGCCAGGTTCGGCATCACCTCGCCGGGGCCGGAGACGAGGAGGAAGCGGACGGGCACCCCCTCGACGGCCTCGCCGGCGGGGTTCTCCACCCGCACGGAGAGCGACTCCACCACCCCGCCCACGGAGACCGTGTCCGGGGCCCGGTCGGGGACGACGAGCCGGGCCGCGTTCAGGGAGGGCTCGGTGGCCGACTCGCCCCCGCAGCCCACCCCGGCGAGGAGGGCCGCGGCCAGGAGGAGGCCCTGGGCCCGGGACCGCCGTGGAGACGTCATCGGCGCGTCCCCCGGCCGCCGACGTCCCGATCCGTACGTATATCGGATGGAGGTGTCATGTGGGCTGAGCAGGGCTCTCCCGTGCGGATGGTCGACGGCGGCCGCGGCTCCGCGGACTCGCCGCCTGTGCCCGGTCGCCGGTCGGGACGCGCCCGCTGTCGCGGCCGTGCCCCCCGAATCGACCGTCAGCCCCGTCGGGCACGGCTCGCCGACGTCGTCGGCGGCCCGCGGGGCCAGGAGATGTCTACTCCCCGAACCCGGGTGCGGGTTCCCCTCCCGGGGGATCGACCCGGGTCCGGACCGCGCCAATGTATAAGGTGCGGAGGGTCGTCGGAACCCGACGCGGCGGGAACCTTCGAGGGGCGTCGACGGTATCTGGAGAGGCGGGAAGGAGCCGAGGTCGCGGGCCGGCCGGCACGGCGTGCCGTCGCCGGCGCGGTCCGAGGAAAGTCCGGGCTCCGCAGGGCACGGTGCCGGGGAAACCCCGGGCGCCGAGAGGCGACGGAGAGTGTCACAGAGAGCAGACCGCCGATGGCCGCGCGTCGGGACTTCCCGGCGCCGGCACAGGCAAGGGTGCAAGGGTGGGGTAAGAGCCCACCGCGGGGTCTGGGGACAGGCGCCGGCACGACAAACCCCACCGGGAGCAAGGCCAAGCAGGAGCGAGCGGTCGCCCGCCGCCACGAGCTCCGGGTAGGCCGCGTCCGGCGCCGGGCGACCGGCGTCGCAGATAGATGACCTCGACGGGGCGACCCGTCCACAGAACCCGGCTTATCTCCCTCCCGCCCCCTCACCGGCCGGCCGGCGCCCCTGAGCGTCGGCCGGCTTCGTGCGTCCGGCGGGGGCGTCGCCCCGGGTCGGCCGCCCGCGTCGGCCGGGCCGACCGAGGGCCGGCCGACGCCCCGTCCCCCCGCCGTGCGATCGGTTGAGGGGACCGGGGAGGGCGGGTAGCTTCGCCCGCTCACGGCACAGCCGCCGGCCGGGGCGTCCGCGCCCGCCCCGCTCGCCTCTCGTCCTCCGACCGCACCGTTCACGCATGGGCCCGAGCGCCATCCACTTCCCGTACGACGAGCACGAGCTGGACAACGGCCTCCGCGTCGTCCACCACAGGGACGACTCGACGCCGGTGGTGGGCGTCCATCTCATGTATCACGTGGGCTCGAAGGACGAGCGCCCGGGCCGCACCGGGTTCGCGCACCTCTTCGAGCACCTGCTCTTCCAGGGGTCGGAGCACGTGGCGAAGGGCGAGCACTTCCGCTGGGTGCAGAGCGTCGGGGGCACCGCGAACGGGACGACCAGCTTCGACCGGACCAACTACTACGAGACCGTCCCCTCCAACCGGCTGGGCATGGCGCTGTGGCTCGAGTCCGACCGGATGGGCTGGTTCGCGTCCGGGATCACGCAGCGGAAGCTGGACAACCAGCGGGAGGTGGTGAAGAACGAGCGGAAGCAGGTCATGGACAACCGCCCCTACGGCGAGGCGGTCGAGGCCGTCCTGGAGAACGCCTTCCCCGAGGGCCATCCGTACCGGCACCATCCCCTCGGGGCGGTGGAGGACCTGGAGGCGGCGACGGTGGACGACGTCCACGACTTCTTCCGGACCTTCTACCGTCCAAACAACGCCACCCTCGTGGTGGCCGGGGACGTGGAGCGGGACGCGGCCCTGGAGGAGGTCGACCGGTGGTTCGGCGAGATCCCCCCGGGGGAGGACCCGCCGCGCCGGGAGGTGCCCCCCCCCGCGGACCGGGGCGAGCAGCGGGTGACCCTGGACGACCGGGTGCAGGTGCCCCGGGTGTACATGGTCTTCCACGCCCCCTCGTTCCGCGACCCGGAGTTCGTGACCGCCGACGTCCTGGCCGAGGTCCTCGCCGGCGGAAAGAGCTCGCGCCTCCACCGCGAGCTGGTGTACCGGCGGCGCGTGGCCGGCGAGGTGAGCGTGAACGCCTGGCCGCTCGAGGCCTCGGGCCTCTTCCGGGTCGTCGCGACGGGCCGGCCGGGGGTGGACGTGGACGCCCTGGAGGGCGCCGTCCGGGAGACCCTGGGAGGGGTGCTGGAGGACGGGCCCGACGCCGGGGAGGTCGAGGGCGCCCGGAACCGGGTGAAGCGCACCGAGCTGTCCTCCCTCAACAACGTGGGCGACCGGGCCGACGCCTTCGCCCATGCGGCCGTGCTCCGGGACGACCCGGGGTTCGTCAACCGGATCTTCGAGGCGTACGCCGCGGTGGACGCCGACGACGTGGCCGCCGTCGCCGGCGAGGTGCTGCGCCCGGAGCGCTCGGCCGTGGTCCGGGTGGTGCCGGAGGGCGGGGCCGGCCGGGAGGCGGCGGCGTGACGGGGGCGCCCGACCGCACCCGTCCGCCGGAGCCGGGCCCCCGCCCCCGCGTGGAGCTCCCGGAGCTCCGGACGTACCGGGTCGGCGAGGCGGGAATCGGCCTCTGGGTGGCCGAGGACCGCCAGCTCCCGGAGGTCTCCGTACGCCTCCTGGTGGAGGCCGGCGCCGTCCGGGAGGCGGACGGGCGGCACGGCGTGGCGGAGCTGACGTCCCGGCTGCTGACGGAGGGCAGCGAGCGGCGGTCGGCCATGGAGATGGCGGAATGGGGCGATCGGCTGGGGATCGGCTTCCGGGCCTCGGCGGGCCACGACCTGGCGTTCCTCGGCGTCCGGTCGCTGGCGGAGACCCTGGACGGGGCGCTGGACTTCCTGTCCGCGGCGGTCCGGGAGCCCACCTTCCCCGCCGACGAGGCGGACCGGGTCCGGAAGGAGCTGGTGGACGAGCTGGAGCGCGACCGCGACGAGCCGGACGTCGTGGCGAACCAGGCCCTCGCCCGCTCGATCTTCGGCGACCACCGCTACGCGACGCCGTCGTCGGGGACCCCCGACTCGGTGCGGGGCCTCGGCCGCGACGACGTGGAGGCGTTCTACCGCCGGGGCTACACGGCCGCCGACGCGGCCGTCGTCGTCTGCGGCGACGTGGACCCCGACGCCGTGCGAGACGCCGTGGAGGACCGCTTCGGGGACTGGCGCCCCGGGGAGGGCCGGGTCGACCCGGCGCCGCCCCCGGACGAGGCCCGCGACGCGGGCGCGATCGTGCTCGTGCATCGGCCGGGCAGCCGGCAGGCCGAGATCCGGCTGGGCGGGATCGGCGTCGCCTACGGGGACGACGACTTCTACGCCACCCGGGTCGCCAACGCCGTCCTCGGGGGGCTCTTCAACTCGCGGGTGAACATGAACCTGCGGGAGGACAAGGGCTGGACCTACGGCGCCGGGACGACGTTCCGGCCGCGCCGCGCCCCGGGGCCCTTCGTCGGCAGGACGGCGGTCCAGACCGACGCGGCGGCCGCCGCCCTGGAGGAGTTCCTGGGCGAGGTCCGGGGCCTGTGGGACGACCCCCCGGGCGAGGAGGAGATGGAGCTGGCCCGGAACTCGCTGGTCGAGTCCCTCCCCCGGCAGTTCGAGACCGTGCACCAGGTCACGCGGAAGGTGGCGGCCCAGATCGCCTACGGGCTGCCCGACGACTACTGGGAGCGCTACCCCGAGCGGATCCGGGAGGTGACGTCCCGGGAGGCGGCGGAGGCGGCCCGGCGCAGGCTGCGGCCCTCCGGGCTGACCGCCGTCGTGGTGGCCGACGCCGGGGAGGTGTCCGACGATCTGGAGCGGCGGTTCGACCGGGTCGAGGTCCGCGACTTCCCTTGATTTTCGGCATACTTTCGGGTAGATTCGTAGCCGTGCCCCGCGGCCGCGCGCGGGCCGCCGCCGGCGGGAGCCCGTGAGCGGCGCCGGCGGGGCCGAAGGCGGCCGCGAGGAGGTGCGCCTCGGAGGGCGGACGGTCTTCGAGGGACGTCTGCTCCGCGTCGACGTCGACCGGGTCCGGCTCCCGGACGGCGGCCGCTCCGAGCGGGAGGTCGTCCGGCACCCCGGCGCGGCGGCCGTGCTGCCGCTGCTCGAGGGGACGGGCGGCCCGGAGGTCGTGCTCGTCCGGCAGTTCCGGTACGCGCCGGGGGAGGCGATCTGGGAGGTGCCGGCCGGGACGCTGGAGCCCGGCGAGGGGCCCGAGGCCTGCGCGCGGCGCGAGCTCCGGGAGGAGGCCGGGCTCCGGGCCGCCGAGCTCGAGGCGCTCGCGGCGGTCTACACCTCGCCGGGCTTCACGGACGAGCGGGTGCACCTCTTCGTGGCCCGGAGCCCCGGGCGGGGCGAGCCGGATCCGGAGGAGGGCGAGGAGATCGAGCGGCGAGCGTTCCCCCTCGAGGAGGCGCTGGCGATGATCCGCCGGGGCGAGATCCGGGACGGGAAGACCGTGACCGCCCTGCTGATGGCGGGGGAGGCGGCCGGCACGGGCTGACCGCGGGGCGGGCGTCGCCCGCGGCCCGTCCGTCGGTCGGGCAACGCTCTCCTCCCGCCGGGTGTCGTACGGAGTGACGGAGCCGGGGCCGGGGCCGTCGGAAGGGTGCAGCGAGGCCGGCCCGCAGGGAACCGGGGGCGCCACGCAGGCGTTTCCCGGCTACAGACGAGGCAGACACCAGCCCCGCGGCGGCGGCCGCGGCTACAGGGGGTGAGGCAGATGGCCGAGGTGCTCGACTTCGAGCAGGCCGACCGGCAGGAGAGCCCCAGACGGGAGCTCGAGGAGCTCGACGACTCCGGGCTCGTGGAGCGCTATCTGGAGGGGAGCCAGTTCGCCTTCCAGGTGCTCGCGGACCGGTACCACGACCGGCTCCTCAACTTCATCTACCGCACGATCGGCGACCGGGACCGCTCGGAGGACCTGGTCCAGGAGACCTTCGTGCGCGTGTACCGGCACCTGCACCGGTACGACCCGTCGAAGAAGTTCTCGACGTGGATCTACACGATCGCCAGCAACCTGGCGAAGAACGAGCTGCGGAACCGGTCGCGGAACCCGATGGTCCTCTTCCAGGCCATCAAGAAGAACTGGGACTCCGACCACCGCCCGCTGCAGTGGGAGGACGAGTCGTACTCGCCCGACGACCTCTACCGGAAGCGGCACCTGCGCGAGAAGGTGGAGGAGGCGGTGGAGCAGCTCCCCGACCACCACCGCGTGGTCTTCGTGCTCCGGGAGATGGAGGGCAAGACGTACGAGGAGATCTCCGAGATCACGGGGGTGACGCTCGGGACCGTCAAGTCGCGCCTCAACCGGGCCCGGAACAAGTTCGCCCAGATCATCGCGCCCATGCTGGAGTGACCCGGCCGCGGGAAGGCGCGGCCCCGTCGCGGGAGAGGGCGGCTCCCCCCGGAGCCGCCCTTTTTTCTGGAACTCCCCGCACGTGGGCGAGTATGATCCGCCGGTCGAAGGACGGGCCGGCCGGCGACCCGACGCGGGCCCCGGCGGCGGGCCCCGGGCCCCGCTCCCGGCTCCGGCCCGGCCGGACGGCGGTCGCCGTCGTCGGCCGCAGCAGTCGGACGATTCGGACCCGCGGCACACGGACGGGGCATCATGGAGTGTGACGAGTTCATCTCCGGCTACTCGTCGTATCGGGACGGTCTGCTCGGTCCCGAGCGCGAGGAGCGGTTCCGTGACCACCTCTCGGCGTGCGACTCCTGTGCCCGATACGACCGCGTCGTCCGGAAGGGCACCCGGGTCCTCCGGGACCTCCCCCGGCCCGAGCCCTCCCCCGATTTCCTCGCCCGCCTCCGCCACCGACTCTACCACGTCCGGGACGGCATCCCGCTGAGCGCCGACCGCGGGGGCGGACCGGCCGTGGTCGCCGTGGCGGCGGTGGGCCTGCTGGCCTTCGCCTGGCTCCCCTTCGCCACCCAGATGTCCGTCGAGGTGGAGCTGCCCGCGGTGGCCGTGGAGGAGCCCCCCCGCTCGGCCCTGGCCGACGGGGCGGAGGAGGGGTCGGCGACGGCGCCGGAGACGGGCGAGGCGCCCCGGTTCCTCGAGCCCGGCGTGCTGGTGGGCGCCGACCGGCCCGGGCCCGCGGCCGGCTGGTACGACGGCGTCTTCTGGCCGAGCGACGGCCGCGGGATCTCTCCCGGGCTCCCGGGCCGGGCCGGCGGGCCGTCGTTCCTGGCGACGTCGGGTCCGACCGCGACGTCCGGGCGCTGACGCGGACGTGTGAAGCTTCCGGCGGACGCGGAGCTGGACAGCCTCCTCGAGGACGGCGAGCTCGACGGGGCCTTTTTTTTATTCGGCGACGCCGGGAGGTTGCGACGGGAGGCGGTCTCGCGCCTGGTCGACGCCGCCGTGGATCCGGCGACGCGCGACTTCAACCTCGACCGCTTCCGCGGTGACGACGTCGAGCCCGAAGAGCTGGCCTCGGTCCTCTCCACCCCTCCGATGATGGCCGACCGGCGGGTGGTGACGGTGTCCGACGCCCAGAAGCTCACCCCGAAGGGCCGGGAGGCCGTGCTCGCGGCGCTGGACGACCTGCCGCCGGGGCTGACCGTCGTCGTCGAGGCCGAGATCCCCGAGCGCTCGAAGGCCTCCTTCTACGACGACCTGAAGCAACGGGCCCGCACCCTCGAGTGGTCGACCCCGAAGGAGGACGAGATCCCGGGCTGGCTGATCGATCGGGCCCGAGAGGAGCACGGCTTCGAGCTGACCGGCCGGGCCGCCCAGGCGATGGCGGGGGCGGTGGGCGGCGACCTCAGCGTCCTGGCCGCCGAGCTGGAGAAGCTGGCGGCTTCGGCCGACGGGGGGGAGGTCGACCTCGAGGCCGTCCGGAGCCTGGTCCCCCGGGTCCGGGAGGTGGACCGGTGGCAGTGGATGGATCGGGTCGCGGAGCGCGAGTACGGCCGGGCGCTCGAGGAGCTGGACCGGCTGCTCGCCCAGCCGTCCGAGTCGGCGGTGGGCCTGCTGGTGGGGATGATCGACCAGCACCTCTACATCGGCGTGGCGCTGGACGGCGGGCGGAGGCGGGTCTCCGACGCCCTCGGCCGGGCGGGGAAGCCGTACCTGAAGTGGAAGGCGAAGATCTACGCCCGGCAGGCGCGGGCCTGGAGCCGGGGCGAGCTCGACCGCGCCCTCCGCCTCATGCGGCGGGCCGACCGCCACGCCAAGTCCGGGGTCGGCGACCGCAGGGTGATGGAGGAGCTCCTCCTGTCGCTGCGCCTGCTCCGGGAGGAGGCGGCGTGAGGACGGCGGGGCCGCCCGGCGGCGGCCGGGCCCCCGTCCGGGTCGCGGCCCCGGCGGAGCTCTCGGGCGCGCGAGGGATTCGGCGGCCGGCGGCGGGCGTGGCCCTGGCCCTCGGCGCGGCGCTCGCGG
>CAYZLN010000044.1:7866-10899 GCA_964479295.1 uncultured Gemmatimonadota bacterium | reverse complement strand
CCGGCGCCGCGCTCCGCGGCCCCTACCCGACGCCGCGCCACGCGGCGACCACGGCGCAGGCCCAGCCGGCGAGGAAGGAGAGGCCGCCCAGCGGGGTGACGGCGCCGAGCCAGCCGACGCCGGTCACCACCAGCGCGTAGAGGCTGCCCGAGAAGACGACGATCCCCGCCAGGAAGAGCGACGCGGCCACGCCCCAGAGCGGGTCGGCCCAGCGGGCGGCCGCGGGCGCCAGGGCGACCAGGGCCAGGGCGTGCCACACCTGGTAGCGGACGGCCGTCTCGAAGACGTCCAGGTCGCCCGCGGGGACGCGTCCCTCCAGGCCGTGGGCGCCGAACGCGCCGGCCGCCACGCCCAGCAGAGCCGCCGCCGCCCCGGCCACCAGCATCGCCCTCGGCGTCACCGGTCGTCCCCCTCCCCCCGGATCACGCCCCGGTCGGCGCGGTCGGCGAGCTTCCGGAGGTTGCCCTCGGCGATCTCCGACGCCCGCAGGTCGAAGGCGTCGGCCAGCACGGCGAGGTACCAGTAGACGTCGCCGAGCTCCTTCTCGAGCTCCCGGCGGAACTCGTCCGTCACCTCCCCGCCCCGGTCGCGGTAGAGCTTCTTGATCTTCCCCAGCACCTCGCCCGCCTCGTCGGCGAGACCGAGGGCCGGGTAGACGGCGCGCTCCCCTCCGATCTCGGGGAAGAGCGCCGTCTCCAGCGCCTTCTCCTGGTAGGTGTCGAAGTCCAGCGGCTCCGGAGGCTCCACGGTGGGCCCCTCGCCCCCGTCGCCCCCGTCGCCGCTACGTCGGCCGGACGAGGTAGGATCCGTGCTCATCGTCGAACTCCTCCAGTGTCACGGTGGTGCCGAAGCCGACGCTGCCGCTCGCCGTGTGGCACGTCACGAAGTGGAGGACCCCCTCCCCGTCGTGCCACTGCGCGCGCCCCGAGCCGGGGTCCTCCTCCACGCGGCGGCTCACGACCCGGGCCTCCGCCCCCTCCAGCCCCGGCTCGTTGAAGCGGACCGTCTCCACGGGCGGGAAGAGGCGGTCGCGGATCCGTCGGGCCGCGAACGCCGCCACCCCGGCCACGAGGCCGGAGATGACCAGCACCGCCGGGAACCGCCCGGCGGGGTCGCCCAGCCGCAGGTCGTGGATGGCGCCGTTGAGGGTCAGCCCGGTCACCGCCAGGGCGATGAGCCAGGCGTGGCCGTAGAAGAGGTCCCGCGAGACCCGGCGGTTCGCGACCAGAACCGCCAGCCCCAGGACCAGGGCCCCGACGAACGGGAGGTTGAACGGGCGGCCCAGGAACTCGAAGTAGCTCACGTCGGCCCCGGCCCCGGTGGGGTCGCACGGCGCAGCCGCCCCGGCCGGCGGCCCCCGGCGGTGGACCCGTCACCTCCCCTGCCCGTCAGACGTCCCCCTCGGTGATGGCCTGCTTCACCTCGCCGATGGCCTTGGTGACCTGGATGTCGACGGGACAGGCCTTCGTGCAGTTGAAGATCGTCCGGCATCCCCAGGCGCCGTCGCGGCGGTCGAGCTCGACGAGCCGCTCCTCCGTCCCTTCGTCCCGGCTGTCGAAGATGAAGCGGTGCGCCTGGACGATCGCCGCCGGCCCGACGAAGTCCGGGTTCGGCCAGAACGAGGGGCACCCCCCCGTGCACGCCCCGCACATGATGCACTTGGAGGTCTCCTCGTAGCGCTCGTACTCCTCCGGGCTCTGCACCCGCTCCCGGTCCGGGGGCTCGGAGTCGGTCATCTGGTACGCCCCGACCTCGCGCATCTGCTCGAAGAAGTCCTCGAAGTCGACGATGAGGTCCTTCTCCACCTCGAAGCCCATGAGCGGCTCCACGGTGACCTCGTCCCCGACCTCCTCCATCAGCGTCTTGCACGCCAGGCGGTTCTCCCCGTTGATCCGCATGGCGTCGGAGCCGCAGATGCCGTGCTGGCAGGAGCGGCGCAGCGCCAGCGTCCCGTCGACGTGCCACTTGATGTGGTTGAGGGCGTCGAGGACCCGGTCGGTCGGCTCCACGTCGACCTCGAAGTCCTCGTAGTACGGCTCGTCGCGCTCCTCCGGCTGGTAGCGCCGGACGGTGATGGTCGCGTTCATCTCAGTACGTGCGCTCCTTCGGCTCGAATCGGGTGATCGTGACGGGCTGGTACCGGATCTCGACGCCGTCGTCCCGGCGGAACGCGAAGGTGTGCTTCAGCCATTCGTCGTCGTCCCGCTCCGGGTGGTCCTCCCGGGAGTGGGCCCCGCGGCTCTCCGTCCGGTTGAGGGCGCATTCGGTGACGATCTGCGCGAGCTCGACCATGCCGCGGGTCTCCCACGCCTCGGTGAGGTCCTGGTTGAAGGCCTCGCCCTTGTCGTCGATGACGATGTGCCGGGCGCGCTCCGCCAGCTCGTCGAGCTCGTCCTTCGCCTCCTCCAGCAGCTCCTCGGTGCGGAAGACGGAGACGTTGTCCATCATCAGCCGCTGGAGCTCCTCCCGGATCACGGCGGCCCTCTCGCCGTCCTCCCGCGAGCGGATCGCCTCCAGCTCCGCCCGGGCCGGCTCCACAGCGTCCTCCCGGACCTTCTCGAGGTCGACCGAGGCGCAGTGCTCGGCCATGGACCGGCCGGCCCGGCGCCCGAAGACCACCAGCTCGAGGAGCGCGTTGGTCCCGAGCCGGTTGGCGCCGTGGATGGAGACGCAGGCGGTCTCTCCGGCGGCGTAGAGCCCCTCGACGACGTCGCCGCTCTCGTCGGCCTGGACCTCGCCGTCGACGTTCGTGGGGATCCCGCCCATGGCGTAGTGCGCGGTGGGGTGGACGGGCATCGGCTTGTCCACCGGGTCGATCCCGAGGTAGGTCCGGCAGAAGTCGAGGATCTCCGTCAGCTTGGTCTCCAGCACCTCGCGGCCCAGGTGCGTGGCGTCGAGGTGGAGCTTCCGCTCGCCGTCGATCCCCCGCCCCTCGCGGATCTCCTTGTACATGGCCCGGGACACCACGTCCCGGCTGGCCAGGTCCTTCAGGTTCGGGGCGTACCGCTCCATGAAGCGCTCGCCCTCGTCGTT
>CAYZLN010000044.1:0-7766 GCA_964479295.1 uncultured Gemmatimonadota bacterium | reverse complement strand
AGGGCCACCAGGCCCCGGCAGGTCCCGTCCTCCACCAGCAGGTCGACGACGTGGTACTCGTTGAAGAACTCCACGCCCTGCTTGGTGCACTGCTGGTAGAGGGTCTGGAGGATGGTGTGGCCCGTCCGCGACGCGGCGTAGCACGACCGGCGGACCGCCTCCTCGCCGAACTCCTTCGTGTGGCCGCCGAACCTCCGCTGGGCGATCCGGCCGTCCTCGGTGCGGCTGAACGGGAGGCCCATGTGCTCCAGCTCGTAGACGATCTCCGGGGCCTCCTCGCACATGGCCTCGATGGCGTCCTGGTCGCCCAGGTAGTCGCTGCCCTTCACCGTGTCGAAGGCGTGCCACTCCGGGCGGTCGCCGTCCTCGTCCATGTTGCCCAGGGCGGCGCCGATCCCTCCCTGGGCCGCGCCGGTGTGCGACCGGGTGGGGTACAGCTTGCTGACGACGGCCGCCTTCACCCCGGGGTGCTTCCCGAGCTGGAGCGCCGCCATGAGGCCGGCGCCCCCGGCGCCGACCACCAGCGCGTCGTAGGTGTGGACCTGAGTCATCTCGCGTCTCGATCCCGTTCGCTGTCGGAGTGTGCCGCGCGGGCCGGCCCCCGGGGCGGCGGAGGCGGGTCAGGCCGGCACGTCGAAGGTGAAGATGATCCAGGAGCCCATGCTGAGGAGGAGGAACGCGACGACGTAGACGGTCCCCTTCACCGCCAGCAGCCGCCGGGGCGTCCGGACGTAGTCCTCCAGCACGGTCCGGAGCCCGTTGACGCCGTGCGAGAGGGCGAAGACCAGCAGGGCGAGGTCGTAGATGCGCCACAGCGGGTTCGCCCAGCGCTCGGCCACCTTCTGGAAGTCGATGTTGTCGACCCCGATGGCGAAGTGCATCCACATGAGGTGGAAGACGGCCAGCCCCAGCAGGACGACGCCGGAGAGGCGCATGAAGAGCCACGCGTAGGCCTCGAACCCCCGGGATCCCGGCCGGCGGTGCCCCCCTCCCGGTCGGCGGTCGCTCATCGCGGCTCCCTCCTCATCCGCCGGTGAAGAGCGGCTTCAGCATGAGCCAGGCGCTGGGCAGGAAGACGATCGCGAACACGATCAGCTCCGCCTTCACGAGCGAATCGCGCGCGAGCATGGTGTCGGGGAAGAAGTCCTGCACGATGATGCGCAGCCCGTTCAGCGCGTGGAACAGGACCCCGAAGAGCAGGAACACCTCCAGGACGCGGGCCCAGGGGGAGGTGTAGATGACCAGCAGCTCGTTGAAGACCTCCTCCCCGAAGCCCAGCAGGAAGATGTCGACGATGTGGAGGGCCAGGAAGAGGAGGATGCCCAGGCCGGCGGCCCTGTGGAGGGCCCACAGGGCCATGCCCCCGCCCCCGCGGTAGGTGATCCAGCTCTTCAGCCCGGTGAAGCGGTCGTCCGACACGTCGCCGTCCCCGGTCAGACCGCCACCGTCTCCATCGTCTCCCGGACGTCGGCCGCCGACCGCTCGAGGGCCCGCTGCTCACCCTCGGAGAGGTCGACCTCGAGGACCTCCTCCACGCCGCCGCGCCCCAGCTTCACGGGGACCCCGATGAAGAGGTCCTCGAGGCCGTACTCCCCCTCGAGCCAGGCCGCGCACGGCAGGACCCTCTTCTTGTCCCGGACGATCGCCTCGCACATCTGGGCCACGGCGGCCGAGGGCGCGTAGTAGGCGCTCCCCTCCTTCAGCAGGCCCACGATCTCGCCGCCGCCCTGCCGCGTCCGCTCGACCAGGTCGTCGATCGTGCTCCGGTCGAGCAGCTCCGTCAGCGGCACCCCCCCGACCGTGACGGTCCTCACCAGGGGCACCATGCTGTCGCCGTGGCCGCCGAGGACCAGGGCCTGGACGTCCTCGACGCTCACGTCGAGCTCCAGGGCGACGAAGCTGCGGAAGCGGGCGGTGTCGAGGATCCCGGCCATCCCCACCACCCGCTCCCGGGGGAAGCCTGTGACTCCCTTGGCCACGTACGCCATCACGTCCAGGGGGTTGGTGACCATGATGACGACGGCGTCCGGGCTGTGGGTGCGGATCTCCCGGGAGATGTCCTCCACGACGCTGGCGTTCTTCGTGACGAGGTCCGACCGGCTCATCCCGGGCTTGCGGGGGAAGCCGGCGGTCACGACGTAGATGCCCGAGCCCGCGGTCTCCTCGTAGCCCTGGGTGCCCGTGAGGCGGGTGTCGAAGCCCTGAACGGGGGCCGACTCCCACTGGTCGAGGGCCGTGCCCTGCGGCAGGCCCTCCTTGATGTCGACGACGACCACCTCCCGCGCCAGCTCGGCCTCCGCCAGCCTCTGGGCGGTGGTGGCGCCCACGCTGCCGGCGCCCACGACGGTGATCTTCTCCACGGGGTCCTTTCTCCTCTGGCTTCCTTCGGATCGTTCGGGGCAACGAGCTCGGGATCGGCGCCGGCGGGGACGTCGCGGCCGGCCCGCGCGCACGGCGGCCTCCGCCCCGGCCGGCGGCGCGCGGTCGAAGCTATAGCGCGATCCGGGCGGGGGGCAACAGGCGACGCCCCGTGTCGGGAGGCCCGCCGTCGGCGGCGGCGCCGGACGGGCTCAGCCGCCCCGGAAGCCCCCTCCCCCTCCTCCCCCGTGGCTCCCGGCGCGGCGGGCGGCCTCGGACGCGATCGCCTCGAGGGCCCGGTCCCAGCGCTCCGGGCTCATGCGCTCGATGGCGGCGTCCACCAGCGAGAGCAGCTCCAGGGCTTCTCCGCGGGTGAGCGGCTCGTCGGGGTCGCCCTCCTCGAACTTGTCGCGGAGGGCGTCCACCTCGTCCCGGAGCTGCTTGTAACGCTGTCGCTCGTGGTAGGTCATGGGAACCGCGTCGACGATGCCGTGTGAGAGATCAGCCGCTCCTCGTGGCCGCGCGGGGCGCGGTGCGCAGGTAGGTGAGGAACCGGTCCGCCGCGTTGTACTCCCGGAGCGTCGAGACCCGGACGCGCGTGTCGTCCTCCCCCTCGGGGTCCGGGAAGGCGGCCACGACGATCCGGCTCCTGAAGGTGGCGAAGGTGACGTGGGTGTCGCTCTCCTCGGAGACCGACGCCTCGTGGACCGCGTCCCGGCCGGTGAAGAACTCGCGGGCGAGGTCGAGGACGTCGGCCGGCGCGAGGCTCGTGGTGCTCTCGCTGGTCATGCGCTTCCGGGTCTCCTCTGCTCGCTCGACGGGCCTGGCTGCTTGACGGGCGCGTCGCCCCCGGCGCACCATTCGCCGGCGTGGCGTCGCGGCGCCGCCCGGGCCGCTTCCGGACACCGGGAAGCTAGCGCTCCCGCTGCGGCGGTTCAATCGCCTCCGGCGGCGGGCGGTCCGCGGCCGGACGCTCCCTGCCGAGCCCGACGGAAGGCACATCGTGGAGTTCTCCGACAACGTGGCCACGCTGGAGCCCTCGGCCACCCTCGCCGTCTCCGCCCGCGCCCGGGCCCTCCGGGAGGAGGGCCGCTCCGTGATCGACCTCTCGGCGGGGGAGCCCGTCTGGGACACCCCGGCCTACGCCGCGGAGGCGGGCGTGCGGGCGATCCGGGAGGGGAAGACCGGCTACCCGCCGACCCCCGGGATCCCCGCCCTCCGGTCGGCCGCCGCCGGGTACCTGTCCGGGACGACGTCCCGGAGCGTGGAGCCCGACCAGGTGCTGGTCAGCGCCGGGGTGAAGCAGGCCCTCTTCAACTGCGCGTACACCCTCTTCGGCGCGGGGGACGAGGTGCTCGTGCCCACCCCCTGCTGGACCTCCTACCTCCCCCAGCTCCGGCTGGCCGGGGCCGAGCCGGTGGTGGTCCCGCGGAGCTGGGAGGACGGGTTCCGGCTCGACCCGGACGCCCTCGAGCGGCACCGGACCGGGCGGACACGCGGCCTCCTGCTCAACAGCCCCGGCAACCCCACCGGGACGGTCTTCGACCTCCCCCTGCTGGAGGAGATCGCGGCCTGGGCCGGGGAGCACGACCTGTGGGTCCTCTCGGACGAGATCTACCGCCAGCTCCACTTCGGGGACGGGCCGGCGCCCTCCCTCTTCGACGTGAGCGACCCGCCCCCGCGGTCGGTGGTCCTGGACGGCGTCTCGAAGGCGTTCGCCATGCCGGGGTGGCGGATCGGGTTCGCGGCGGGCCCGCAGGAGCTGATCTCGAAGGCCTCCGACCTGCAGAGCCAGACCACGTCCGGCGCCGCGACGCCGTCCCAGCACGCGGCGGCCGCGGCGCTGGGGGACCGGGAACGGCGGGAGGCGGCCGTGGAGGGGTTCCTCGACCGGCTCCGCGACAACCGGGCGGCCGTCACGGAGGGCCTGGGCGAGGCGCCGGGCCTGGACGTACGGGCGCCGGACGGGGGGATCTTCCTCTTCGCCCGCCTGCGCGACGGCCGGGCCTCCGCCGACGCGCTCGACGGGCTCCTCACCGAGGCCGGCGTGGCGGCCGTCCACGGCGAAGCCTTCGGGGCGCCGGGCCACCTCCGGTTCAGCTTCGCGGTGGAGCCCGACACGCTCGAGGAGGGCGTGCGCCGGACCGTGGACTTCTTCCGCGGCCGCGGCTGACGCCGGGCGGGGCCCGCGGCGACGGCCCGGACCGGCGTCGGCGACGGCTCGGGCCCGGGGCCCGACCCGTCCGCGGGACGCCGCGCTGTCGGAAGAAGGATGGAGGCGGGACGGGGCCCCGCGTCAGCTCCCGGCCTTCTCCGCGTCGAACTCGACCTCTTCCTCCACGAGCTCCTTCCAGAGCTTCGAGGGGCGGAACACCGGCACCGCCCGTGCCGGGACCTCCACCGGCTCGCCCGTGCGGGGGTTCCGCGCCATCCGGGACTTCCTGTGGCGGACCTCGAAGGTCCCGAACCCGCGCAGCTCGATCCGCGCCTCGTCGGCCAGCGCCTGCTTGACGGCGTTCAGGAACCCGTCGACCACGGCCGCGCAGTCCTTCTTCGTCACCCCCGGCCCGATGGCTTCGTAGACCTGATCGACCAGATCCGCCTTCGTCATCGTGGTCCGCTCCTCGTTCGACTCGGTGCTCACCTGTCTCGCGACCTCCGTTCGTGGCGCCCGCGCCCGGCCTCCGACGACGGCGCCGCCGGCACGCCCGGCGCGGGCGTCACCGCCAGAGATAGAGCAGCCGCGGCGCCCCTCCTCCGCCGGGCGACCAGCCCGTCCAGCTCTCGATCCATCCCTCGACCCGGGAGCGGGAGACCCCGTCCACCAGGTCGAGCAGCCCCAGCCTCCCCTCCCGGGGCGTGACGATCCGGGGGTCCTCCCCGAGCCCCGACAGCCGGCCCGCCACGTCGAGCGCATCGGAGAAGGTGCTCACCCCGTCGATCAGGCCCAGCTCGGCGGCACGCTCCCCCGACACGACCCGGCCGTCCGCGAGCTCCCGGGCCCGCTCGCGGTCCATCCCCCGCCCCTCGACGACGGCGTCGACGAACTGGCCGTAGGCGTCGTCGACGAGCTGCCGGAAGACCTCCCGGTCCTCCTCCTCGAGGGCCCGGAACGGCGAGCCGGCGTCCTTCAGCGGGCCGCTCTTCACGGTCTCCATCCGGAGCCCGATCTTCTCGAGGGTGCCCTCCACGTTCGGGAACTGCATGATCACCCCGATGGACCCGGTGATGGACCCGGGCAGGGCGTAGATGCTGTCGGCGGCCAGGGCCGCGTAGTAGCCCCCGGAGGCCCCGACGTCCCCGATCCAGGCGACGACGGGCCGGTCCTGCTGGCGCAGCGCCCGCAGCTCGCGGTAGACGGCCTGGGTGGCGCCCACCGTCCCGCCGGGCGACTGGATCTTCAGGACGACCCCCTCCACGGACCCGTCCTCCCGGTATCGACGGAGCGTCTCCGCCACCCCCTGCTGGCCGCTCAGGGTCCCCTCCACCGGCACGACGGCCACCTTGCCCTGCGAGGGGAGCAGGGGGACGCTCCGGTCGGTCACGAGTCCGAGCGCCACGTACGTCCCCGCCGCGAAAAGAAGCACCAGCACGCCGACGGCGACGAGCGTGGACCTAGTCTGGGACGCCATGGCGGCCTCCGATCACAACCGGACGCGCGGAGCGCGCCTCCCCGGCGGGAGCCGTGTCCGGCCGGGTCGGACGGCGGGAACGCCCACGACCGTCGGGAAGCTAGCTCTCCCCGGCCGAACCTGTCAACGTCGGCCCGTGCCGGCCTCCGGGCCGCCGGACATCGCCGCCGGGGGCGCCCGGCTCACCCCGACGCCATCGCCGAGACGAACCGCCGGAAGAGGTAGCGGCTGTCGTGGGGGCCGGGAGCGGACTCGGGGTGGTACTGCACGGCGAAGACGGGACGGCTCCGGTGGGCGAGGCCCTCGATGGTCCCGTCGTTCAGGTTCAGGTGGGTCACCCGGAGGTCGGGCGCGCCCTCCACGCCCTCCTCGCCGCCCACGACCGCGAAGCCGTGGTTCTGCGAGGTGATCTCGATCTCGCCCGTCTCCAGGTTCCGGACCGGGTGGTTCCCCCCCCGGTGGCCGTACCGGAGCTTGTAGTTGCCGCCCCCGAACGCCCGCGCGACGAGCTGATGGCCGAGGCAGATCCCGAAGACCGGGACGCCGGCGTCGGAGAGGGCCCGGATCTTCCCGGCGGCCTCGGGCACGGCGTCCGGGTCGCCGGGCCCGTTCGACACGAAGACGCCGGAGGGCTCCATCGCCAGCATCTCGTCCGGCCCGGCGTCGGCCGACAGCACCCGGACCCGGTAGCCCGTCCCGCGGATGAGCTCCAGGCTCCGCCGCTTCACGCCGTAGTCCAGGCAGAGGACGAGCCCGCGGTCCTCCCCTTCGGCCTCGAGCTCGAAGGCGTCGGGCGTCGTCACCCGCGTCGCCAGGTCCCGCCCGTCCATCTCCGGCTCGTCCAGCAGCCGCGACCGGGCCTCCTCCTCCGGGACGTCGGCCGCCGCGACGACGCCCCGCATCGCCCCGCGCTCCCGGATGTGACGGGTGACGGCGCGGGTGTCGACCTCCACGAGCGTCGGCAGCTCGTGCCGGCGGAGGTAGGCCTCCAGGGGCCGGTCCGACCGCCAGCTCCCCCCTCCGGCGAGGCGGCGCAGCACGAACCCCTCGACCCACGGCCGGCGGGACTGGTCGTCGTCGGGCGTGGTCCCGTAGACCCCCATCATCGGGGCGGTCATGACGACGATCTGGCCCGCGTAGGACGGGTCGGTCAGGACCTCCTGGTACCCGGTGAGGTTGGTGGTGAAGACGACCTCGCCGACGCCGCCCTCGCCGGGCACGGCCAGCCGCCCCCCGAACCGTGCGCCGTCCTCCAGCAGCAGGTATCCTTCCGGCGGCCTGGAATCGAGCATCTCCCTGGTCCTCCCTCCTGTGCGGCGCGTCCGTCTCTGCGGCGGGCCCGGGGGCCGCGGCCGATGCGACTCGGACCCCGACGGAAGACGACATGAGCGACGGCTCCTCCGACCAGCCCCTGATCCACATCTTCGCCGACGAGTCGTGTCTGGGCAACCAGTTCCAGGGTCGGGCCAACCCGGGCGCCGCCGCCTGCATGATCGAGCAGTTCCGCGAGGGCGAGGGCTGGCGCCGGAGGGACGTCTACCGGTTCGAGCCCGACACCACCAACAACCGGATGGCCCTCGCCTCGGGCCTGGTGGGGCTCGGCGCCCTCAGGCGCCCCTGCCGCGTCGTCTTCGTCAGCGACAGCCAGTACCTGGTGAAGGGGATGAAGGAGTGGATCCACGGGTGGGCCGAGCGGGGCTGGCGCCGGAAGGGCGGGCGGATCGAGAACCTCCGCTCGTGGAAGCGGCTGGCCCGGGTGGCCCGGCGGCACCGGGT
>CAYZLN010000043.1:1748-10902 GCA_964479295.1 uncultured Gemmatimonadota bacterium | reverse complement strand
GTCAGCAGCAGGCGCGTGAACTCCTTGGACAGGTCGTCGTACCGCTTCTCGCCCGTCCACATGCCGATGCCCTCCACGACCACCGCGAACATCGGCACGCCCAGAACGAAGGCCGCGAAGAAGAGGTGGAGCTGCGCGGCGATCCACACCGCGCCCCGCGCGCCCACGATCGGGAAGTCGCCGTAGCGCTGCTCCGCCGCCTGCTGGGCGAGGGCGGGCTCCGCCGCCGCCAGCAGGCCCAGCGCCGCCACCCCGGCGGCCGCGAGCCAGCGACGCGCCCTCATTCGTCGTCCCTCATGAAGAAGGGCCGGCGCTCGGAGAAGTCGATGGGCATCTTCTCCCGGACCTCGTCCATCAGCTCGGCCGAGACCCGGTCCTTCCCCTGGCGCCGGGCGTAGTCCTCGAGCCGGTTCGCCACCACGCCGCGCACGAAGGACGGGATGCGCTCGAGCCGGCCCTCCGCCTCCTCCGTCCACGCCAGCTCCCGGTCGGCGGCCTCGCCGTAGGTCACCTCGCGGGGCGGCTCGACGGCCTCCTCGTCCCCGTCGGGCTCGTAGGCACAGGAGCGGTCCGGGCCCAGCGGGTCGCCGGTGTCGGCGTAGGCGCGGGCCCGACAGCCGCCGCACACCTCACGGTACCGGCACCGGCCGCACTTCCCGCCGAGGTCGCCGTCCCGCAGGCGGCGGAAGAGGGGGGACGTCCGCCAGATCTCCCCGAAGGACGCCTCCGCCAGGTCGCCCGCCACCTCCGGCAGGTAGGGGCACGGGGTCACCTTGCCCTCCGGCGTGATCCGGCAGTAGTGGACGCCGCAGGGACACCGCGTCCGGTAGTTCAGCAGCGGCGACTCGGGGTCCCGGTCGTGGACGTGGCGCATGAGCTGGGGCTGGCACTTGGACCGGATCATCAGCCGCCCGCGGTACTCCCGCTGCAGGTCGGCCAGCTCGGTCAGGACCTCCTCGTTCTCCTCCGGCTCCAGCCCCGTCAGCCGGTCGTCCGAGGCCATCCCCTCGCCCCGGCCCGTGCCCACCAGGAAGTAGAGGTTGAAGCAGACCGCCCCCTTCTCGGCCGACCACTCG
Source organism: uncultured Gemmatimonadota bacterium (assembly GCA_964479295.1). GTDB lineage: Bacteria > Gemmatimonadota > Gemmatimonadetes > Palauibacterales > Palauibacteraceae > CAYVFM01. Next base: position 9,826 of record CAYZLN010000043.1, on the reverse strand, counting down.
ACGAGCTCGGGCACCTCGTCGCGGTTGGCCCGGGTCAGCGTGCTCTGGATCACGAAGTCGAGGCGGTGCTCCCGGAGCCGGTCGACGGCGGCGACGGTCTGCTCCAGCGCCCCGCCGCCGCGCCGGAAGCGGTCGTGGTACTCGGGCCGCAGCGAGTCGACGCTGACGGCCACCCCGCGCACCCCGGCGTCCTTGAGCGACTCGATGCGCTCGTCGGTGAGCAGCGTCCCGTTGGTCCCGACCACCACGGTGGCGCCGGCGTCGGTGGCGTGGCGGGCGATCTCCTCCAGGTCGTCCCGCACCAGGGGCTCGCCCCCGCTCAGCACGAACATCGGGGCCGGGTTGACCTCGAGGATCTGGTCGGCGATCCGGCGGCAGTCGTCGGTGGAGAGGTCGTCGCCGGAGGAGCGCCAGGAGCCGGCGGAGATGTAGCAGTGGGGACAGGCCAGGTTGCAGCGGGCCGTCAGGTTCCAGGCCACCACGTGCGGCAGGTCGCCGCCCTGCCCCGTCTCCTCGGCGCTGTCCCACGCCTCGCGGTAGGTGGACGAGAACCCTGCGGTCGAGCCGGCCTCCACGCCCCCTCCGGGCGGACCCCCCGGCGTGCTCACGCCTCGTCGCCCTCCCTCTCGGGCGTGCCGGCGTCGGCGTCGGCGTCCCCGCCGCCGTCCCCTTCGCTCTCCATGTAGGCCTGGATCGCCTCTTCCGCCTGGTCGGGGGTCGCCATGTCGAAGTCGACCGGGCAGTCGTCCTCCGACTTCGCCTCCTCGGCGACGTCCCGGATGGGACAGCGGTCCACGCCGCTCTCCTTGGCCTCCTCGATGAACTTCTTCATCTCCGGGCTCAGCCCCTCCGCCCCGGCGGCCTCCGCCCGCGCCTGCTTCGCCTTCATCTCCTCGAACATCACGAGCATCGTGTCGATGTCGAAGGTGTCCGCCTCGATCATGGCCTGCTTGTTCTCGTCCATGATCTCGGTGGTCACCCGCCACATGCCCTGCTCGCGGGCGAACCTCTCCACCGTGTTCCTCGCCAGGGGCCGCGGCACGAGGGGCACCTGCTTGAGCCGCTCGTACGCCTCGTGGGTCCAGACGACGGGGTCGGACTCCGTGCGCTCGCGCTCCTGCTCGTGCCCGGTGTAGGGGCACTCCTCGACGACCGGCGGCGGGTCGGGGTCCTCCTCGTCGTCGTGGCCGTGGACCACGGTCCGCTCCATGGCCTCCTCGGCCTTCACCTCGGCCCGGGCGATCTCCTCGGCGTCGCCGATCCCCATCACCATCTGCATGTGGGTGGGGAGCAGCTTCTCGATGGCCTCGTCGAGGCGCTCGTTCGTGACCACCGGGAGCTCCTCCCGGGTGATCTGCGGCGCGTCCCCGTCCCCGGCGGCCCCGTTCCCGGCGGCCTCCTCCGGGCCGGGCGCCTTGGCCGCCGCCTCGCCCCCGCCGTTTTCGGCGGGCGTCCAGTCGTCGACGAAGGCCGCGGCGAACTCGGAGCCCGGGCCGTAGTGCTCCATCACGTACTCCTCGACCGCGTCCCGGGCGATCCCGATGGCGAAGGGCGGCACGCGCTGGATCCGGACCTCGGCGTCCGGCGCCCACTCGAGCCCCTTCTTCCCGTCCTCCTCGATCCAGGGGACGTCCTCGGGGCTCACCCCGCGGGTGCCGGTGAGCATCACGTCGCACGGCGCCATCCGCAGCAGGTTCTCCGCGTTGGAGCCCAGGTCGGGCCCCTCGATGCGGTGCGACCCGTGCCGGGCGAGGAAGAGCATCGAGGGCTCCACCTCGTCGATCCACTTGAGGATGGACTGGAAGGGTTTGCCGATCAGCACCTGCGTCTCGATCGGCACGTCGGGGTACTCCTCGGCCATCTTCCGGGCCCGCTTGACGTTGGCCTGGGAGAGCCGCAGCAGCCCCTTGTCGATGACGTTGTTGTGGAGCTCCTCCTGCTCCTCGAACTTGAAGACCTTCGAGGCCTGGGCGGAGAGGACGTCCTTGATGTTGTTGAAGACGGCGTGGTGGTACTGGACGTCGAAGGAGCTGCAGACGTAGAGCTTGGCCCCGAACTCCTCGGCCATCTCGAGGGCCTTCTTCATGGCCCGGTAGCTGTACGCCGACCCGTCCACGCAGACCATCCACTCGCCGTCCTCCAGCGAGCGCTCGTTCCGGACGATCATCATGTCCTTCTCGACGCTGCGGGCCACGCGGCCGACGACGCCCCCGAGCTGGGAGGCGGGCTGCCGGCCGATGCCGTGGGCGCCCATGACGAGCAGGTCGTACTCCCGGCCCGACGACCCGGCGAGCTTCTCGTCCTGCTCCTCGTCCTCGGCGACGATGTTGCCCTCGTCGTCGACCTGCACGTCGCCCCGGACCTCGTCGCCCCCGTCGTACTTCTCGGCGATCTTGGAGTCGAACCCGATGAGGCTCGGGAGCTGGCCCGCCCCCCGGTTCGCCTCCTTGATGATCTCCTCGTAGTTGATCCCCTCGAGGAGCTGACGGGTCATGTCGATGCCGGCCTCGCGGCAGCGCTCGGAGACCTCGTTGAGGAAGCTGTCGGAGATGAGCTGGAGGCCCTTCTCGATCAGCTTGTCGTGGACCTTCCGCTGCCGGCGGATCTCCTCGGGGTCCTGGAAGCGGGCCGGGAGGCCCACCTCGAGCTGGCGGAAGCGGACGTCGTGGAGGCGGGCCGCGTAGACGTGGCTCGCGGTGAGGTGGCCCTCGAAGCGGTCGGCGAGCTCGATGGCGCGGTCGACGGCCCAGTCGGAATGCTGGGAGTTGTCGACGGGAACCAGGACCTCACGGTACATCTGCACCTCGTACAGCGGGATGAGCGAGCCGTGCACGGGCACGTCCGCCTCCCCCCGGCCCCTCTCGGGACCCTGCCGGGGAGGCCGTCCGCCCCCTCGCACTCGTCTCCGGACCTCGTCCGGCCGCGACCCGTGGCCCCGGCCGTTCTCGATTTCGCCGAAGTCGCCGGCCGACGGCCGGCGCGCGCATCTATGCGGTCAGGAGCCGCGCGGGCTCCGTTCCGTCGTCGCTGTACGTGGTGCAGTCCGTCGTCGCCGTGTCCGGCCGCGGACCTCGGGGTGGAGATCCTCCGCGGCCGCCTCGCTCCCCCGCACCGGCGAGCGCTCCGTCGCCGGGAGCCGCCCGAAAGCCGTCTCTCGGGGCGGGATGCCCGGGGAGCCCCCTGTCACAGCTACGGCTATATAGGACGTGTCGTGACCCATGTCAAAGCGTCCGCCGGACGGCCGGACCGGGGGATCCGACGGGACGGGGCCGGGGCGTGGCACCCGACGATCCGTCTCACGGAGCCACGACGTTCCCCTCCTCGTCGCGAGCCGTGATCGCGTCGACGGGGCACGCCCGACAGGCCCGAAGCAGCTCCTCCCGGGACGTGTCCTCGGGCGCGGTGAAGACGGCGATCTCCTCGTCGTCGAGCTCGAAGGCCTCCGGGGCCACGTCGACGCAGTCGCCGAACCCGACACAGAGGTCCCGGTCGATCTCGACCCGGAGACCGTGGACGTCCCGCTCCCGCTCCGCGTCATCAGCCATGGGTCACCTCGCAGACGTCGATGAGGGTCACATGCCCTCGAGGCCCAGGTCGGACCGGGCCCGATCCATCACCTCGGGGGTGATGGTACCGATCCCCCGCTCCCGGGCCCAGTCCGTGTAGATGCGGTGGACCATGCCGCGGACGAAGCTGGGCACCCGGCCGAGCCGGTCCTCGGCCGCCGGGGACCACTCCACCGCCCCCTCGCCGCCGTCGGCCTCGGCGGCGGCCCCCGCCCCGGCTCCACCGTCCGCGGCGGGCCCTCCCGCGTCCGGGTCCGGCCCGGCAGCCGACGCTTCGCCGGCGGCCTCCCCGAAGGCGTCGTCCGCGGGGCCCTTCACCATCGAGCGGGTGGACTCCATGGGCTGCTCGGGGACCTCGCTGCCGCCGATCTCCACGCCCAGCGACGAGACGAGCTGGGTCTCCATGGGGTTCGTCAGCATGGCCACCGCGCGGTCGCAGGCCGGACACTCGAAGACGGCCGCCAGGGTGCCGTCGCCGGGCACGTCCCGCTCGGCGAAGCTCATCCTCTCGTCGCAGCTCACGCACAGGAACTTCATCGCGCCCCTCCGATCCGTTCCGCGATCCGGAGCAGCTCCGCCCCGGCCTCCGTCCCGTGGAGCAGCTCCTCCACGCGCCCGGCGTCCGCCGCCGAAGCGGCCCGGGGATCGAAGGGCACCCGCCCGAGCAGGGGCACCCCGAACGCCTCGGCCAGCTCCCCTCCGGCGTCCCCCGGGAAGAGCTCGCCCCGGGCGCCGCACTCGGCGCAGGCGTACCCCGACATGTTCTCGACCACGCCGGCGATCCCGACCCCCCGGTCGCGGGCCCGCCGCATCGACCGGCGGACCGACGAGCCCGACGCCGCCGACGGGACCGTCACGACGACGGCCCCCTCCAGGCCGGGCACGAGGCCGGCGAGCTGGTCGAAGCGCGACGTCCCCGGAGGCAGGTCGACCACCAGCACGTCCAGCTCGCCCCAGGCCACGTCGGAGAGGAACTCCCGCAGCACGCCCCTCTCCTGCGCGCCCCGCCACACCCAGTCGTCGCCGCCGGGGCCCTCCCACTCCAGCGGCGCGTCCCCGTCCAGGACGAGGTCCGTGCTGACCATCCGGACGCCCGCGGCGACCTCCGGGGGCCGGACGCCGTCCTCCCCGATCCCCAGCCTCGCGTCGCCGGCGTCCAGCATCCGCGCGCCGGTCGGGCTGTCCAGGTCCGCGTCCACCAGCCCCACCGCCGATCCGGCCTCCGAGAGGGCGGCGGCCAGGGACGCGGCCACGAGGCTCTTGCCGACCCCGCCCTTCCCGCTCATGACGGCCATCACGCGGCCGACGCCGGCCAGCCGGACGGCCACCCGCTGCTGCTGCTCCCGGAGCTGCCCCGGCAGGTCCGAGCGGTCGTCGCCCCCGACCTCGGCGTAGCCCCGCACGTCGTACTCGGTCAAAGGTCCCACCCCGCACGGGCCAGGAACGCGAGGTTCACCAGGACGACGACGAGGGCGGTCAGGTAGAGGGAGGGCGGAAGCGATTCCGCCGCGGCGCCCGCCGTGGCGGCCGCCCCCGCCCCCGAGGACGGAGCCGCCGCGGAGCCGGCGGCCGCGTCCCTCAGGAACGCCCCCTCCAGGAGGGTCGGGATCCGGAGGGCGTGGAGCGCCCAGACGGCCCGGGCGAACCAGGCGTTCCGCCACGACCAGAGCCCCCAGAAGACGACGGCGACGATGGCGGCCCCCATCAGCAGCCACAGCCAGATCGGGCCCCGGTCCGCCGGCAGCAGCCCCGTCCCCCGCAGGCTCCAGACGCCGGCCTCGTAGAGGATCCCGACGTGGAGGTAGACGAAGGCCGCCTGCCGGAACTTGCGCCTCCGCTGCGTGGACTGCGCGCTCACGCCACCCTCCTGCTCGGGCGTCCCGCCGGCCGTCCCCGGGCTCGGGCTCCTCGGCGGCCGCCGTTCCGGGCCCGGGCGACCGGTGTGTCGTCCCGCGCCCCGGATCGTATATTCCGGTCCGGAGACCCTCGCGCCAACCCCCGGCCGGGGCCCGGCCCCCGACGCGGACCTCGGATCGCGCCCCGGGAGCCGGGGTCTCGTCCGGACTCGACACGTTCCGAGGCCCATGTCCCTCATCGGGTTCCACAAGGTCCTCATCTCCGCCGGGATCCTCTTCAGCGGGGGGTTCGGGGTCTGGCGGCTCGTGCGCTTCGGCGCGGACGGCGGGTGGGCCGAGCTCCTGGTGGCCGGGGCGTTCCTCGCGGGCGCGGTGCTGCTGGGCGTGTACCTCGCCCACCTGGACCGCCTCGTCGGGCGGCCGGAGCCCTGAGCGGACGCCGACGGCCGGACGGCGCTCTCGGTGACGACGGATGCGCCGGCGCGGGGACGGTTCCCGTGGTGGCTCGGCCTCCTCGGGGGCGTCTTCCTCCTCTCCGTGGCGTGGATGGTGGTCGTCTCGCTCCGCAACCCGACGCCGCCCACCTACCCGCCCTTCGCCGGAGGCGACACCGCGGTGGCGGACTCCGGGGGCACCCTCCGCGTCACGCTGGACGCCCGGGACCCCGACCGATGGGTCTCCGTCGACCTCGACTCGGGACGGGTGCGCCACGGCCGGCCGCCCGGGTGGGACCTGGCGGCCCGCCGGTTCCACGTCGTCACCAACGGCGGGGAGGGCCTGCCCGGCGACGCCGCCGCCGCCCCGGCGCGGCGGCCGGGCCTGGACGTCCCCGCGGTCCCGCCGGAGGGCGGATGGACCGTCACCGAGCGGGACGAGGACGGTGAGCTCGGCCATCCCCTGTTCGAGGGCTGGTACGACTACGACTTCTTCTCCCACCTGCTCACGCCGCGGCCCCGGACGTACGCGGTCCGGACCACGGGCGGGCGGACCGCCAAGATCCGCTTCCTGAGCTACTACTGCCCCGGCCCCGACGCGGGCTGCGTCACGCTCCGGTACGCGCTCCCCGGCCGGGACACGGGGCGGGACCGGGCGACGGGCACCGCCGGGCCGGGCCGCCGGGGCGACCGGTGACCGGACCGGGCGACGGCGGGCGACGCCACGGCGGCCCGGACGACGGGCGGCGGCGCGTCGGGGCGATGGTGGCCCTGGTCCCCGTCCTCCTCTTCGTGCTCTCGGTCGTCTTCATCGTCGTCCGCAGCCCCGGCCAGCAGCGGCCGTGCGACCACGACCACGCGGTGGAGCAGGTCCGGACGTGGTGGGAGACCGCCCGGCGGGAGGACGTCGCGGTCCGGGGCACCCGGTACCTGGCCTTCGACGACAGCCAGGGCTGCATCGAGGTGGGGCTCGAGGAGGCGCAGGCCCGCTCCCACCTCGAGCGCCGCTTCCGGAGCCTCGACATCCCCCTGGAGGTCGTGGTCTGGGAGATGGTCGACGACGGCGGCGGGGGCAGCGGCGGCGCGCAGGGCGGGCGGCCGTGACGCCCCCCGCCGGCCCGGAGGCCGACGGCCCCTCCACCGTCCGACGCACCCTCGCGGGCCTGGCCGGGGGCGGCCTCCTCTTCCTCGCGCTGGGGCTCTACCTGAACGCGTCCACCGGCTTCGGGCTCACCGAGAACCTCGGGCCGCTGACGATGCTCACCGTCGTCGGGGCCACGGTCGGGGGGCTGGTCGCGCCGCTGGCGGGACGGCTCCTGGACCGCTGGCGGGCGCGGGACGCCGACGGCGGGCCCTGACCGGCCCGCGCCGACCGCCGACCGTGCTGGACCTCGACGGCGCCCTGGGCGAAGGCGGGGGCCAGGTGCTGCGGAGCGCCCTCTCCCTGGCGGCCGTCACGGGGCGGGCGTTCCGCATGGAGCGGATCCGGGCGGGCCGCGACCGCCCGGGGCTGCGGAACCAGCATCTCGCCGCGGTCCGGGCCGTCGCCGAGGTCTGCGACGCCGGGGTGGAGGGGGCGGAGCCGGGCTCCGGGGAGATCGCGTTCGAGCCCGGCCGGGTCCGGGCCGGGACGTACCGCTTCTCCACCGGCAGCGCCGGCAGCGCGGTCCTGGTCTTCCAGACGGCGCTCCCGCCCCTCCTCGCGGCCGACGGGCCGTCCCGCCTCGTGCTGGAGGGGGGGACCCACAACATCTACGCCCCGCCCTTCGAGTTCCTGGACCGCGCCTATCTCCCCCTGGTCGAGCGCGTGACGGGCGCCGGGGTCGAGGCGGAGCTGGAGCGGCCCGGCTTCTACCCGGCCGGAGGCGGGCGCTTCCGGGCCCGGGTCCGGCCGCCGGACCCGGGGTCGGACGGAGAGGACGCCGGGGGCCGGCTCGAGCTGCTCGAGCGCGGGGCGGAGGTCGCCCGCCGGGCCCGGGCGATCGTCTCGTCCCTGCCCCGCCACATCGCCGAGCGCGAGCTCTCCATCGCCCACGCGATGCTGGACATGCGTCCGGACGCCCTGGAGACGGTCGAGGTGTCCGGCGAGGAGGCCGCCGGCCCGGGCAACGCGGTGATGATCGAGCTCGCCTTCGACCGGGTCGCCGAGGTCTTCACCGGGTTCGGCCGGAAGGGGAAGCCCGCCGAGGAGGTGGCCCGGGAGGCCTGCCGGCGGGCCCTCG
>CAYZLN010000043.1:0-1648 GCA_964479295.1 uncultured Gemmatimonadota bacterium | reverse complement strand
CATGAAGAGCCTGCTCAAGCTCCTGCTTCTGGCCGGACTCGTCTACGGAGGCTGGTGGCTCGTCCAGGAGGGGCACGTCGAGCTGAGCTGGCCCCCCTTCGGCGGCACCGAGGTCTCCCCGGCCTACGGCGCCTGCGTCGACCTCAACGAGGCGCCGGAGGCCGAGCTGAAGCGGATCGTCCACATCACCGACCAGCGGGCCCGGGACATCCGTCGGCTCCGGCTCGAAGGCCGGATCACGAGCCTCGACGACCTCTCGCAGGTCCCCGGCCTCGGGTCGGGCCGGATCGACGACATCCGCCGCCAGGACCTGGCCTGTGACCTCTGAGGCGGCCATGGAGAAGCGTGACTTCGGCGACCTCCAGCTCGCGATCCTCCGGGTGCTCTGGGAGCGGGGGGAGGCCCGCGTCGACGAGGTCGTGGACGCCCTCCGCCCGGACCGGGACCCGGCCACGAGCACGGTCGCCACGGTGCTCTCGCGTCTGGAGGACCAGGGGGTGGTGGCCCACCGCGAGGAGGGGCGGCGGTACGTGTACCGGCCCGAGATCGACCGCGACGACGCCCGCGGCTCGATGGTCGACGGCCTCCTCGACCGCGCCTTCGACGGCGACGCCCTGGAGCTCGTCGGCCACCTCGTCCGCCGGGACGAGATCGACGGGGCCGACCTGGAGCGGCTGCGGGCGATGATCGACGAGCACAGGAGCTGAGGGCCGAGGGGTGGTCCAGGCGCTCCTGCCGGCGGCGGCCGAGGCCGCGCTCGTCGCCGCCGCGGGCTGGCTGCTCACCTACCTGCTCCACAGCGTGGGGTGGCTCGCGCTGGCGTGGGCTCTCGACGGCCTGAGCCGCCTCCGCCGCTCGCCGCGCCTGCGCTCCCTCCTGTGGACGGCCGCGGTGGCGGGCGGGCTCCTGACGGCCTCCGTGCAGACGGCGGCCGGCCCCGGCCCGGCCCTGGACGTGGAGGTCGCCGAGTCGGAGAAGCTCGTCCTCGAGCTCCCGGCGGCGGGCGCCGGGGACGGGCGTCCCCGGGCGTCGCCGGCGGAAGCGGCGGAGCCGGCCGCGGCGTCGTGGCGCTCGCCCCACCGGGCCGCCGGGGACGCGGGGGCGTGGCTGCACGCCGCCGAGCACGGATGGCCGTTCCTGCTCGCTCTGGCCGGCCTGGCGGGGGGCGCCGCCGGTCTCCTCCTGCGTGCGCTCCAGTGGCTCCGGCTCCGCCGGCGCCTCGCCGGCCGCACCCGGGTCCGGGACGGCCCCGCCCGCGAGGAGCTGGACGACCTCGCCCGGTCGTCCCGGTGGGCGGGCCGGGTCGTGCTCTCCCGGTCTCCGTCGATCGCCGTCCCCCTCGCCCTCCCCGGCGGCGAGATCTGCATCCCCGAGGGGCTCCTGCGGCGGCTGGGCCCGGAGGCCCGAAAGGCCGTCCTGGCCCACGAGCTGGCCCACCTCGAGCGCCGCGACCCGACCCGGCTGCTCGTCCTCTCGACGCTGGAATCCGTCCTCTTCTTCCAGCCGCTCCTCCGCCTCGCCCGGGAGCGGATCGTGGCGGCCTCCGAGCGGATCTCGGACGACCGGGTACGCGACCGGGGCCTCGGGCCCGCCCTGGCCGACGGCCTCGTGGCCGCCGCCGAGGGGCTGCGGCGCGGCCCCCGGGCCC
>CAYZLN010000042.1:4899-10983 GCA_964479295.1 uncultured Gemmatimonadota bacterium | reverse complement strand
GGCGACCTGGACGCCGGGCGCGCCGACCCGGCACGCCGCCGGGCGCTTCATCCCGACAGGAGGGCTGCGATCACGATGGAGATCCTCGTTCTCGGCGGCGGCCTTCAGGGCTCCGCCTGCGCCCGCGACCTGCTCGAGCAGGACGACGTCGACCGGGTGACCCTGGCGGACGTGTCGCCGGGCGACCCGGCCCCGTTCCTGCCGGACGACCCCCGGCTCGAGAGGGTCCGGATGGACTTCGAGGACGAGGCGGCCGTCCGCCCCGCCATGGAGGGCCACGACGTCGCTCTCTCCGCGGCCCCCTGGCCCCTCAACGGCGACCTCGCCCGCCTGGCGGTCGAGGCGGGCTGCCACTACAGCGACCTGGGCGGGAAGACGGAGATCGTCTTCGAGCAGCTCGAGCTCGACGGCGACGCGCGGCGGGCCGGGTGCACGCTGGTGCCGGACGTGGGGCTGGCCCCGGGCATGGTCGACGTGCTGGCGGCGGAGGGGATCCGCCGGCTGGACGAGGCCCGGTCGGTGAAGATGCTCGTCGGGGGGCTCCCCCAGGAGCCCCGCCCCCCGCTGGGCTACCAGGTGGTCTACTCCCTCGAGGGGACGCTGGACTACTACACGACCCCCTCGTGGATCATACGCGGGGGCGAGCGACGGCAGGTCGACGCGCTCTCGGAGGTCGAGACGGTCCGCTTCGGGGAGGTCGGCGAGCTCGAGGCCTTCCACACCGGGGGCGGAGCGTCCCTCCTCCCGTGGCGGTACGAGGGCGAGGTGGAGCGCCTCGAGTACAAGACCCTGAGGTACCCGGGCCACGCCCGGATCATGCGGGCGATCCGCGACCTGGGGCTGCTCGACCGCGAGCCCGTGCGCGTGGACGACACGGAGGTGGCCCCGCGCGACGTCTTCGTGGCCTGCGCCTCCCCCCGCCTGACCCGTCCGGACGACCCGGACCTGGTGGCGTTGCGGGTCGTGGCGGAGGGCCGGCGGGGGGGACGGCCCGCGCGCCTGACGTGGGAGCTTCTGGACCGCGAGGACGAGCGCACCGGCGTCACCGCGATGATGCGCTGCACCGGCTACACCCTCAGCATCGTGGGCCTGATGCTGGGGCGCGGCGTCCTCGACGAGCCCGGGGTCTTCACGCCCGACGAGGCCCTGCCGGTGGGGACCTACCTGGAGGAGCTCGCCGAGCGGGGCCTCCGGGTCAGGTTCGCCGAGGAGGCCGGCTGAGGGCTCCCGGCACCGCGGCGGGACGGCCGCCGACGCCGGGCCGGGTCCGGGCCGATTCCTCCGCGGCGGGACGGCCGCCGCGACGGGACAGTCGCCGAGACGGCCCGCCCCGCTCCGTCAGCCGGCCGCGGCGCAGACCCGGTTGCGCCCCAGGTCCTTGGCCCGGTACAGGCGGCGGTCGGCGACCCGCAGCACCTGCTCGAAGGTCGCCCCGTCGTCCGGGTAGGCGGCGACGCCGACGCTCGCCGTCAGCCGCCGCGCCGGGAGGACGTCCTCGCCCTCGACCTCGTGCTCCTCCACCACCTCGCGGAGCCGCTCGGCCGCCTCCCGGGCCTCGCCGGGGGAGAGCTGCGGCATGACGACCGCGAACTCCTCGCCGCCGTAGCGGGCCACGGTGTCGGAGGTCCGGGACTCCCGCTCGAGGATCTCGGCGACCGCCTTCAGGGCCTCGTCGCCGACCGGGTGGCCGTGGGCGTCGTTGTAGTCCTTGAAGTGGTCGAGGTCGAGCAGGACCAGCGCCCCGCGGGCGTCGTACCGCTCGACCCGGCTCAGCTCCGCCCGCAGCTCCTGGTCGAAGGCGCGGCGGTTCGGGAGCCCGGTGAGGTGGTCGGTGCGGGCCTGGTCGGCCAGGCGGCTGCGGAGCTCCTTCCGCTCCCTCCTCTCGTCCCGCAGGTGCTCGAAGACGACTCCGGCGTAGAGGTTCACGGCCAGGAAGACGCCGGCCTGCACCAGGTCCAGCGTCCCGGGTCGGACGCCGGAGGTGGAGAGCCCGAGCGCGGCCAGGTTGGCGCCCGCCATGACGAGGGCGAGCACCGCGACGTCCCGAAGGCCCGCCAGGCCGGCCATGAAGACCAGGGCGATGAACCAGCCCAGCAGCAGGAGGTGGTCGGCCTCCGGGGCCAGCCACGTGTAGTAGCCGAGCAGGAGCGAGGCGACCGCCACCGGCAGCAGCACGTAGTGCTCGTCCCACTCCATGTGCTCGTCCCACCCGAGGTGGGGCACGAGCCAGAGGGCCCCCTGCGCCGCCAGGGTGATCAGGACGGCGCGGATCAGGTCGGATCCGGCGACCTCCAGCACGCCGATGGCGCCCTGGGCCCACAGGATGGCCAGGGCCATCAGGAGGCCGGCGGTGGCGAGGGCGATCCCCCGCTTCTTGATGGTGACGTGGTCGCGCTGCTCCGGTTCGCCGCCCTCCGGCGTCGCCTTCGTCCCCGTCATCCCGTCTCGGGGCCCGGGCTTCGGTGCGGATGGGGGTCCATGGGGGCCGTGGCGGCGGGGTGGGGTCGAGGATCCGGGGCGGAGCCGAGGGGCGCAGTCTCGGGATCCGGCGGCGCGGGGTCAAGGGGCCCGGCCCCGGGTCGGGCCGGGCGCGATCCCGCCTCCGGGCCCGCCTGTTGCGTGGGGGACTCCGACCGCACCGGAGCCCGGCCGGGCCCGGGCGAGGATCGGCGGCGCGCGCGACGAAGGAGACCGCGATGGCAGTACTCGGCGACGACGAGAAGCTCGAGAAGCAGCTCGGCCTCCGGGACGTCTTCGCCGTCAGCACCGGGGCGATGTTCAGCTCCGGGTTCTTCCTGCTGCCGGGGCTGGCGGCGGCCGAGACCGGCCCCTCGGTGGTCCTCGCCTACCTCCTGGCGGGGCTGCTGATCGTCCCGGCGATGATCAGCATGGCCGAGCTCAGCACGGCCATGCCCCGGGCCGGGGGCGCCTACTACTTCCTCGACCGCAGCCTGGGGCCCCTGATGGGGACGGTGGGCGGGCTCGGGGTGTGGTTCTCCCTCATCCTCAAGAGCGCCTTCGCCCTCATCGGGATCGGCGCGTACCTGGCGCTCTTCGTCGAGGTTCCGATGCGGCCGGTGGCCGTCGCCCTGACGCTGGCGTTCGCCGGGTTCAACGTGGTCGGCGCCAAGGAGACCACCGGGCTCCAGCGGGTGCTGGTCTACCTGCTCCTGACGGTGCTGGCGTTCTTCGTCGCGCAGGGCCTGTTCGAGGTCGCCGCCCTGGGCTTCGGCGACGTGCTGGACCGTCAGTTCCGGCCCTTCCTGCCGTTCGGCGTGGAGGGGCTGGCGGCGACCACCGGGCTCGTCTTCGTCTCCTACGCCGGGCTCACCAAGGTGGCGAGCGTGGCCGAGGAGGTGGACGACCCGGATCGGAAGATCCCGCTGGGCATGCTGCTCTCGCTCCTCACCGCCACCTTCATGTACGTGGTCGGGGTCTTCGTGATGGTGGCCGTCCTGGACCCGGCCGAGCTGCGGGCGGACCTGACCCCGGTGGCGACGGCGGCCGAGGCCTTCTTCCACTGGCTGCCGGAGCCGACCGGGCTCGTGCTGGTGGTGATCGCCGCCTTCGCGGCCTTCGCCTCGACGGGGAACGCCGGGATCCTGTCGGCCTCCCGGTATCCCCTGGCCATGGCCCGGGACGGCCTCGTCGCCCGGGGGCTCTCCGAGCTGGGGCGGTTCGGGACGCCCACCCGGAGCGTCGTGCTCACGGCCGCGGTGATGATCGCCGTGCTGCTCCTGCTCGACGTGAGCAGCGTCGCGAAGCTGGCCAGCGCCTTCCAGCTCCTGATCTTCTCGTTCGTCAACCTGGCCGTGGTCGTGATGCGCGAGAGCCGGCTCCCGTCCTACGCGCCGGGGTTCCGGTCGCCCCTGTACCCCTGGATGCAGATCGCGGGGATCCTGATTCCGGTGTGGCTGATCGCCGAGCTCGGCCTCCTCTCCCTCGTCTTCACGGTCGGGATCGTCGCCTTCGGCGTCGTCTGGTACTTCGCCTACGCGCGGGACCGCGTCGCCCGGGAGGGCGCGATCTACCACGTCTTCGAGCGTCTCGGCCGCCGCCGGTACGGGGGGCTCGAGCCCGAGCTCCGGCAGATCCTCAAGGAGAAGGCGCTCGGCGCCTCCGAGCCCTTCGAGGAGGCCGTGGCCGGGGCCGTGGTCGAGGACGCCGGCCCGGAGGTCCGGACCTTCGGCGACGCGGCGCGGCTGGCCGCCGACCGCCTGGCGGAGGCGCTCCCGCTCACGGCCGAGGAGCTGGCGGACCGGTTCCGCGAGGAGACCCGGCTGGGGTTCACCCCGGTCTCCCACGGGGCCGCGTTCCCGCACCTCCGGCTCGCCGGCGTCCAGGAGCCGCGCCTGGTGATGATCCGCTCGCGCCGCGGGGTGCCCCTCGAGGCCGACGAGGGCGAGGGGCGGGAGAGGGGCCTCCACGCCCTCTTCTTCCTCGTGAGCCCGGAGGAGGCGGCGACGCCGCACCTCCACATCCTGGCGCAGATCGCCTCGCACGTGAGCTCGACGGGCTTCATGGACGAGTGGCTCGGCGCCGAGGGCGCGGACGGGCTCAAGGAGGTGCTCCTCCACGAGGACCGGTTCCTCTCCGTGCGCATCCGGGAGGAGGGGCCCACCGCGTCGCTGTCGGGGCGGGAGGTGCGGGAGGCGGACTTCCCGCAGGAGATCCTGCTGGTGCTGGTCGAGCGGAGCGGCACGCCCCTGGTGCCCCAGGCCCACACGGAGCTCCGGGCCGGCGACCGCCTCACCTTCCTCGGCAGCGAGGAGGGCGTCGACGAGCTGCGGCAGCGCTACGACGCGCGATGAGACGGGAGGCTGGGCCCGCCCGGCGCCGCGCGCCGGGGGAGCGGTCGACCGATCCGGGCGTCGGGGCGGTCAGAAGCTGAGCGCCAGGCCGGCGTTCAGCGAGAGCATCGAGAAGGTGTTGCCCTCGAAGTCGACGTCGGCCGGCTGGCCGGCCACCCGGCCCTCGACGGCGGCGACGTCTTCCTCGAAGTCGCCGAACGCCCCCCACACCAGCGACTGCTTGAGCTCGCCCCGCAGCGAGAGGTTCTCCATGAGCGGGTACTCGATCCCCACCCGGCCGCCGGCGCTGAGGGAGGTGGCCGACGGGTCGACGAACTCGTCCCGCCACTGGAACTCGTCGAAGCCGTGGTGGGCGATCCCCGCCTCGACGCCCGCGTAGACCGGGATCTGCTCGGCGGTGATCTCGCCCAGCTCGAGCGTGGCGCCGCCGTTGAGCTCCACGACGCTGACGTCGACACCGCTCTGGGTCTCGTCGCCCACGCTCACGTCGGCGCTCGGCCAGCTCAGCCCGAGGCCCCCGTGGAAGCGCACGCCGGGGACGTAGTCGTACTCGAGGCGTCCCTCCACGCGAAGCGCGGTCCCGGGGTCCACCGTCAGGTCCTGGACCACGACGTCGTCGGTGCCCTCGAAGGTCGTGATGACGCGGTCGTCGTAGAAGTCGCCGTGGAAGGCGACGCCGACCTCGGGCACCACCGTGAAGCCCGCGGGGCGGATCTGGGCGTCGGCGGGGGCCGCCAGCGCCGACGCGGCCAGCAGCGCGGCGAGGGCGGGGGCGAGGGACACGCTTCGTCGGTTCATGGTCGGCTCTTTCGTCCTGGGTACGGGGCCGGGCCCGGGGGCCCGGGCCGGCCGGGCGCCGCGGGGACGTCCGGCCCGGCTGCGTCGTTCTCGACGCCCTATAAGACAGGACGAACCGGCCGATCGTTCCCCGCCGCACCCCGGCGGCCCGTCCCCGGGCCGACGGAGGAGGGCGGGGAGGGCCGCCGGGCGCGGCCGCGTCAGTCGTCGACCTCGAACTTCACGTCGAGGGCCCGCCAGACGCCGTCGGACTCCTCCACGGCGTCCCCCTCGGCGCGCACCGGGCGGCCGTCCTCGACCGCCGTCTCGACGGAGCCGAGGTCGTGGAGGTCGCCCTCCGGGTCGATCCGCGTGTCGTCGTCGAGCCGCACCTCGTCCCCGCCGGCCAGCACGAAGCTCCGGGCGGAGGGGTCGACCTCGACCACGCTGTCCTCGAACTCGAACGCGGCGGGGTCGTCCGGACCGTCGGGATCGT
>CAYZLN010000042.1:2709-4799 GCA_964479295.1 uncultured Gemmatimonadota bacterium | reverse complement strand
CGTCGTCCTCGACCTCGAACTCCGCCTCGACCGCCGTCACGATCCGCGGGTCGCGGCTCTCCAGCACGCCGTCCCCGTCGGCCTCCACGAAGCGGCCGGCCTCCACGGCGTCGGCCACCTCCCGGACGGAGACGAGCTCGTCGGCGTCCCCTGCGTCGCCGTCGATCTCGGTGCCCTCGACGACGCGCACGGTGGTGCCGTCCACGAGGGTGACCTCGCCGGCGCCGGCGTCCGCCGCCGACACCCGGCCCTCGAAGTCGACGTCGCCGTCCCCGTCGGGCTCCCGGCGCTCCTCGAGCTCGGTCTCGCCGTCGCGGACCTCGATCCGCAGCCCCAGGACCGTGATCCACGCCCGGGGGGGCGGCGACCCGTTCTCCTCGAGGTTGTCCGCGTCGACGTTGATCTCGATCTCCCGGTCGTCGTCGGGCGTCTGGAGCTGGATCTCCCGCGGCGTGAAGCCGGCGTCGTCCGGGGCCTGCGGCTCCGCCGGCGGGCGCCGCTTGACCTCCACCGAGGGCCGCTGTCCGTCGGCCAGGGCCGTCTCGACCCGGTCGACGAACTCCTGGACGCTCAGGTCGCCGTCGTCCCGGGCCTCCAGGTCGGTGGCGCCGTCGAAGTCGATCCGAAGGTCGCCCAGCTCGAGGGTCAGGGTCCCCTGCCCGTCGGCGGCCTCCACCGCCTGCACCCGGCTCTCGATCTTCTCGTCGTCGCTCATCTCCTCCCGACGCTCGAGCTCCACCTCGCGGGCGACGAGCCCGTCGCGGGCGAGCTTCACCTCCACCCGGCGGGGCTCCGAGGTCAGGGCGTCGCCCATCTCGGAGGCGGTGATGTCGCGGGAGAAGGAGCCGGAGGACGAGCCGTCCGTGCCGTCTCCGGGGGCGGTGACGTCGCCGTCGCAGCCGGCGAGGGCCGCCACGACCAGGGCGCAGCAGAGGGCGAGGGCGTCTCTCGGGCGCGTCATGGTGCCTCCTGTGGGGTGCGTTCTCGGTCGGGAGCGGGGCGTCTCGCGCTTCCTCACCCCCCATTCGGGCGCAGCGCCCGTGCCGCCTGCAGCAATCCTGTAAAAAGTTGTATATAAGCAGGTTACATGGAAACATGCCCGGACGGCGATCGTTCCGGGACCGGACATCTGTAGCGTATCGGGACACCGCCCGGGACGGACGGCGGCCGGGCCCCGACGCTCAGCCCCGTCCGTCGTCCTCCAGCCGCGCCAGGAGGTCGTCGAGGGGGAGGGTGTTGAGCACCTCGCCGGGGGTGAGCCAGGCCCGCCGGGCCTGCTCGACGCCGTAGCGCATCAGGTCGAGGTGGGCGGGCCGGTGGGCGTCGGTGCTGATCACGACGTCGGCGCCCAGCTCCACGGCGCGCATGAGGTGGGTGTCCTTCAGGTCGAGCCGGTCGGGGTGGGCGTTGAGCTCCACGGCGACGCCCTCCTCCACCGCCGCCTCCAGGACGGCGTCGAGGTCGAGGTCGTACGGGTCCCGGCGGTTGATGAGGCGGCCCGTGGGATGGGCGAGCACGTCGGCCTCGGGGTGGCGGAGCGCCGTGACGATGCGCTCGGTCTGGCGGCCGGGCTCCAGGTCGAAGTTCGAGTGGACCGAGACGACCACCAGGTCCAGCCGCTCGAGCATCTCGTCGTCGAGGTCCAGGGAGCCGTCCTCGAGGATGTCCACCTCCAGGCTGCGCAGCAGCCGGATCCCGTCGTGGCGCTCCTCGACCTCGTCCATCTCGGCCCACTGCTCCCGGAGCTCCTCCTCGTCGAGCCCGCCGGTCACGCCCAGGGCCTGGCTGTGGTCGGTGATCGCCAGGTACTCGTAGCCCCGCTCGCGGCAGGCGACGAGCATCTCCTCCACCGATCCCTCCCCGTCCGACCACGTGGTGTGCATCTGGAGGTCCCCGCGGACGTCGTCCGGCTCGATCAGCTCCGGCAGCTCCCCCTCCGCGGCGGCCTCGACCTCGCCCCGGTCCTCCCGGAGCTCGGGCGGGATCCAGGGCAGGCCGACGGCCTCGTAGACCTCCTCCTCCGTGGCGCCGGCCACCTTCTCGCCCCGCTGGCGGCCGGTGGTGGTCGCGCCCGGCGCCTCGGGGTCCTC
>CAYZLN010000042.1:0-2609 GCA_964479295.1 uncultured Gemmatimonadota bacterium | reverse complement strand
GGTCGCGCCCGGCGCCTCGGGGTCCTCGGTGGCGTCTCCGCCGTCGCCGTCCGCCGCGTCGTCGGCGTCGACCAGCTCGAAGACGCCGTACTCCGAAACCGTCAGGTCGCGGGCCAGCGCCCGCTTCCGGAGGGTGACGTTGTGCTCCTTGGAGCCGGTGAAGTAGACGAGGGCGGCGCCGTAGCTGTCGGCGTCCACGATCCGCAGGTCCACCTGGACGTCGGACTCGAGGACCACGCTCCCGCGCGTCTCGCCGGCCTCGATCACCTCGTCGACCCGCCGGTAGGAGGTGAAGTGCTCCATGACGGGGCCGCCGGCGTCGGCCACCACCAGCACGTCGATGTCCCCGACCGTCTCCTTCCGGCGGCGGTAGGAGCCCGCCACCTCCATCCTCTCCAGGCCGGGGGCGTCCTCGAGGTGGGCGAGCAGGGGCTCGACGTATCGGTCGGCGTCGGCGAGCAGGAACCGCTCGCTGTGGCGGCGGAACTGCTCCACCCCCTTCAGGATCTTCTCCTGGGTCTTCGCGCCGAAGCCCTCGACCTCCTCCACCCTCCCCGCCTCGGCGGCCTCCTCGAGCTCGTCGACGGTCGTGACGCCCAGCTCCTCCCAGAGCTTCTTCGTCCGCTTGGGCCCGACGCCGGGCAGCCGGGTGATGTCGGCCAGGCTGCGCGGAACCTCCTCGGCCACCTCCTCGAGCCGGCCCAGGCGGCCGGTCTCCACCAGCTCGGTGACGTACTCGGACATGTCCTCGCCGATGGTGGGGAGCTCGGTGAGGTCGGCGCCCTCGGCGACGAGCTGCCGCATGGGCACGGCGTGCTCGCGGACGGTCCGGGCGGCGTCCCGGTAGGCCCGCACCCGGAAGCGGTTGGCGCCCCGGATCTCGAGCAGGTCGGCCAGCTCCTCGAGGACGTCGGCGATCTCGTAGTTCTCGATGCGGTGCGGGTCGCTCATGGTTCCTCCACCTCGACGCCGGCCTCGCGGAGCCGCTCGACGAAGGCCTCCTCGTCGAGGATCTCCACGTCGCCCTCGGCCCGGGCGTCGTCCAGCTTGGAGCCGGGGCCCCCGCCCACGACCAGGACGTCGGTCTCGCCGCTCACCGAGGAGGTGGCCCGCGCGCCGGCGCCCTCCACCAGCTCCTGCGCCTCCCGCCGGGTGAAGCGCTCCAGGGCGCCGGTGAAGACGACCTTCAGGCCGTCGAGGGGGAGCTCGTCGCGCTCCTCCTCCCGGAGCCCGGGCCCCTCGTCCGTCAGCGTGACCCGCTCGACCAGCTCGTCCAGGATCTCGTCGTTGCGGTCGTCGGCGAAGAAGCCGTGGACGGCCTCCGCCATGACGGGGCCGACGCCGTCGACCTCCTCGAGCTCCCCGGGCGTCGCCGTCCGTACGGCCCCGAGGGTGCCGAACCAGCGGGCCAGGTCCCGGGCCACGGTCTCCCCGACCTCCGGGATGCCGAGGCCGTGGAGGAACCGGGCCAGCTCCGTCTCGGAGGCCTCCCGGAGCGCGGCGACGAGGTTGGCGGCCGATTTCTCGGCGAACCCCTCCAGCTCCACGAGCTCGTCCTCCTCCAGGTCGAAGAGGTCCGGCAGCCGGTCGACGAGCCCTTCCTCGACGAGGAGCTTCGAGACCTCCTCGCCCAGCCCCTCCACGTCGAGGGCGTCGCGGGAGGCGAAGTGCTCGATGCGGCCGGCGAGCTGGGCCGGGCACTCGAAGCTGTTGGGGCAGACGACGTAGGGCCCGCGCCGCTCGAGGTCGGTCCCGCAGGAGGGGCACTCCTCCGGCATCCGGAAGGGCTCGGCCCGGTCCTCCTCGTCGGCCTCCTCGACGACCTCCACGACCTGAGGGATCACGTCCCCGGCCCGGTGGACCCGGACCCGGTCGCCCTCCCTGACGTCGAGCTCCCGGACCTGCTCGACGTTGTGGAGGCTCGCCCGGCTCACGGTGACGCCGCCCACGTCCACGGGCCGCAGGAAGGCCACCGGCGTGACGACGCCCGTCCGCCCCACGCTGGTGCCGATCCGCTCCACCCGGGTGACCTCCTGGCGCGGCGGGAACTTCAGGGCGTACGCCCACCGGGGGTGCCGGGAGGTCGCCCCGAGCTCGTCCCGCCGGGCCAGGTCGTCGAGCTTGACCACCACGCCGTCGATCTCGTAGTCGAGCTCGTCACGCTCCTCCCGGAGGCCGGCGTGGTACTCCAGGATCGCGTCCACGTCGTCGAGGCGGCGCACGCGGTCGTTCACCGGGAAGCCCCAGTCGCGCAGCGCCTCGAGGGCCTCGCGCTGGGTCTCCAGGCCCAGCTCCGCCGGCACGTCGTCGGGCGCCAGCAGGTCGAAGGCGTACAGGTCCAGGGGGCGGCGGGCGGTGACGCCGGAATCGAGCTGGCGCAGGGAGCCGGCGGTCGCGTTGCGGGGGTTCGCGAAGGGCTCGCGCCCCTCCTCCACGAGGCGCTCGTTCAGGGCCTCGAAGTCGTCCACGCGCATGAAGACCTCGCCGCGCACGGCCAGCGTCGCCGGGACCTCCCGCCGTTCGCCCCGCAGCCGCAGGGGGACGGCGCCGATGGTGCGGACGTTCTCGGTCACGCCCTCGCCGCGGCGGCCGTCGCCGCGGGTGACCGC
>CAYZLN010000041.1:0-11012 GCA_964479295.1 uncultured Gemmatimonadota bacterium | reverse complement strand
TCGTCGTGGAGCGCCTTCCGCTCGAGCTCCTGCTCGATGCGCTTCCGCTCGCTGATGTCGATCATGACGCCGCGCAGCAGGTCCGGCCCGTCGGCGTCCTCCACCACGCTGACGATGTCCTGCACCCACACGGGGTGGCCGTCGGAGTGGACGAGCCGGTACTCGAACTCGTGGTCCCGGCCCTCCCCGGTCTGGCGGCGGCAGAACCGGACCGCGCGGTCCCGGTCCTCCGGGTGGATGTGCTCGGGCCAGAAGCCGGGCTCGTACCACGCCTCCCGGTCGTAGCCGAAGAGCTTCTCGGCCTGGGGCGCCACGTACGTGAAGGTCCAGTCGGAGACCCGCAGCTCCCAGGGGATCACGTCGGTGGCCTCGACGAGCTGCCGGTAGCGGCGCTCCCGGTCCTCGAGCTCCTGCCGGCTGGCGGCCAGCTCCCGCTCCGTCTCCACCCGGTCGGTGACATCGCGGAACATCACCTGGACCGCCGGCTCGCCGCGGTGGTCCACGGGGACGGCCATCGCCTCCACGTGGCCGTCGGTCCCGTCGCCGCGCGTCACGGGATAGACGGAGAGCTCGATGACCTCCCGCTCCTCCTGGACCCGCCGGACCTCGTCGGCGACCCTCTCACGGACCTCCGCCGGGAGGATCTCCAGCAGCTCGCCGCCCACCAGGTCGGCCGGGTCGTCGAGCTTCAGGACCCGGGCCGCTTCCTGGTTCGCGAACAGGATCGTCCCGCCCCGGTGGATCAGCAGGCCCATCGGGAGCGTCCGGGCCAGCGCTTCGTAGTCGACGTAGATGCGCCGGGCGCCGCCCGCCCCCTCGCCGGAGGAAGGGGGGCGTCCGTCGGGCCCGGGGACGATCTCGAGCGGTCCGGCGCTCACGGGACGACCCTCGGGCGTCGACGGAGGACGGGCGGACGCGTCAGCATCGGTCCGTCGCGTCGGGTCGTGCCCGGGGGGAGGCCCCCGGATCGGGGGGCGACGGGACGTTCACCAGGACGACGGGACAGCCGGCCGACCTGAGCAGCCGCCCCAGCTCCTCGCGCCGGTCGCCGAACCTCGGGCCCGGCGCCACCAGGACGCCGCCGCCGTCGGTGAGCGCGCTGCAGATCCGGCCCGTGTCGTCCCCGGCGAGGTGCCGGAAGCGGGCCGGCAGGCCGGCCTCCCGCAGCAGCCGGTCGGTCTCCGCCTCGAGGGCCTCCGCCTCCTCCGCGTCGCCGACGGCCAGCAGGACGTTCAGGCGCCCGCCCTCCCACCGGCCCAGCTCGGCCGCCGTCCGCACGGCCTCCCATCCCGCCTCCGAGCCGTCGTGGAGGACGTGGATCGCCCGTCCCAGGCGGGCGCCCTGCCGGTAGACGAGGACGGGGCGCCGGGCCTCGCGGACGAGACGCCGCACGGTGGAGCCGGGAGGGCGCGACAGGGAGCGGCCCGTGGCCCCCAGGGCCACCAGGTCCGCCTCGGCGGCGGCCTCCAGCAGCTCCTCGGCCACGTCGCCGCGGCTGGTGTGGAAGCTCCAGGTGACGCGCAGCCGCTCGGCCACGCTCCGGAGGGCCTCCTGCGCGCGCTTGGCCTGGCTTCGGAGCTGGCGCTCCAGGGTCTGGGCCTCCAGCCTCCGGGGCTCGGGCGAGAAGAACGGGATCTCCCGGACGTCCGGCAGCCGGCCCGCGCGGATCAGGTCGGCCTCCTCGACGAAGAGGCCCGTGATCT
This sequence comes from uncultured Gemmatimonadota bacterium, assembly GCA_964479295.1. Lineage (GTDB taxonomy): Bacteria > Gemmatimonadota > Gemmatimonadetes > Palauibacterales > Palauibacteraceae > CAYVFM01. Next base: position 9,309 of record CAYZLN010000041.1, on the reverse strand, counting down.
CGGCGCCGAGCTCCGAGGCGAGCTGGGCCACGCCCTCCAGCCCCGCCAGGCTGTCGGCCGAGGCGTCCAGGGCCAGGAGGATCGTCCGGATCGGGCGTCGGCGCTCGGGCACGGCTCAGGCCTCCCCGTCCCGGGTGAACTCGAAGCGCTTCCGGGCCAGCTCGTCCAGCCGGGCCTGCACCCGGCCGTTGACGCTGTCCGGCGGGAACGCCCCCTCCTCGTCGCGCTCCCCCATCTCCTCGCCGGTCAGCAGCTCCATCGCCTGGTCCACGTGCTCCATCGGGTACACCTGGAAGCGGCCCTCGCGCACCGCGTCCACCACGTCGCGGTCGAGCATGAGGTGCTTGACGTTGGCCGCGGGGACGAGGACGCCCTGGTCGCCGGTCAGCCCCTCGCGGCGGCACACCTCGAAGAAGCCCTCGATCTTCTCGTTGACGCCGCCGACGGGCTGGATCTCGCCGTTCTGGTTCACCGACCCGGTGACCGCCAGGTCCTGCCGAACCGGCAGCCGGCCGACGGCCGAGAGCAGGGCGAAGAGCTCGGCCGAGGACGCGCTGTCGCCCTCCACGCCGCCGTAGGACTGCTCGAAGACGAGGGTGGCGGAGAGGGACAGCGGGTGGTCGGAGGCGTACCGGGCGCCCAGGAAGCCCGAGAGGATGTAGACGCCCTTCGAGTGGATGGGCCCGCTGAGCTCCACCTCGCGCTCGATGTCCACGACCTCGCCCTCGCCGAGCCGCACCCGGGCGGTGATGCGGTTCGGCCGCCCGAAGGCGTAGTCGCCGAGCTGGAGCACGGAGAGGCCGTTGACCTGGCCGACCTCCGACCCCTCGGTGTCGATGAAGATGTTCCCGCGCTCGATCTCGTCCTGGACGCGCTCCTCGAGCCGGTCGGAGCGGTGCGTGCGCTCGTCCACGGCCCGCTGGACGTGCTCGGCCCGGACGACGTCGGCGTCGTCCTCGCCCGCCCAGAAGTCGGATTCCCGGATCAGGTCGAGCACGCCCCGGGAGCGCACCGACAGCTTCTCGGCGTCGCCGACCAGGCGGGCGCTCCGCTCGATCACCCGGCCCACCGCCGAGCGGTGGAAGGGCCGCAGCTCCTCCTGCTCCACCAGCCCGCCGACGAGCCGCGCGTAGAGCGCCTCGTTCTCCGGGGTCCGGTCCATCCGGTCGTCGAAGTCGGCCTCGACCTTGAAGAGGTCGCCGAAGTCGGGGTCGTACTCCGAGAGCAGGTAGTAGAGGAGCCGGTCGCCGAGCAGCACCACCTTCAGGTCGAGCTCCACCGGCTCGGGCTCCAGGGTGACGGTGCTCACCATCCCCATCGCTTCCCGCGGGGACTCGATCTTCACCTGGCCCGACTGGAGGGTGCGCTTCAGCGCCGCCCACGCGAAGGGCTGCATGAGGACCCGCCGCGCGTCCAGGATCAGGTAGCCTCCGTTGGCGCGGTGCAGGGCCCCGGGCTTGATGAGGTTGAAGTCGGTGACCAGCGCCCCCATCTGCGGCAGGTACTCGACCCGCCCCACCAGGTTCTGGTAGGTCGGGTTGTCCTCGTAGACCACGGGGGCGTGCTCGTCGTCGGCGTGGTCCACCACGACGTTCACCCGGTACCGCCTCAGCCGCGGCTCCTCCACCACGCGGCTGACGGGCCCCTGCATGCCCATGCCGCCCCCCTGGCCGGGGAGCTGCTGGTCGTTGGCCAGGAAGTCGCGGACGTTCTCCACGACGTGCTCCTGGACCTCGTTCAGGTGGCGGCGGATCTCGGGGTGGTCGGCGTACTTGTTCCGCAGGCTCTCCAGGAGGTCGCGGAGGGCGTACTTCGCCACCTCCCGGTTCAGCTCGCGCATCTGCTTCCGGACCTCCCGCTCCTGGCTCGGCACCTGCCGGAGGAGCCGCTGGAGCTCCTGCTGGAGGTCGCGGATCTCGGCCTGCACCCGCTCCCGCTCCTCGGGCTCGAGCCGGTCCATCTCGTCGGGCGAGATCACCTCGTCGTCCTTGACGGGGGCGAAGACGAAGCCCGTCGGGGTCCGGACCAGGGCGAGGCCCCGCTCCCGGGCCTCCTCCTGGAGCTGCTCGAAGGCCTGCTGGTGCTCCTCGCCCACCTCCTCCTGGACGGCCTGCTGGCGGCTCTGGTACTCCTCGCTCTCGAACGCCGCCCGGAGGGCGGGCCGGAGCTCCTCCAGCACGCGGTCCATGTCCCGCGCCCACTCCTGGCCGACGCCGGCGGGGAGGTGCAGGACCCGGGGACGGTGGGGCTCCTCGAAGTCGTTGACGTAGCAGAGGTCCCGCGGGACGTCCTCGTCGGTGGCGCGTTCCTCGACGAAGTGCCGGACGAGCGTCTGCTTGTCGGTGTCCCGGGGGCCCAGCGCGAAGATGTTGAAGCCCTCGCCCTCCATCCCGATGCCGAAGCGGATGGAGCGGGCGGCCCGGCTCTGGCCGATGATCTCCTCGAGGTCGTCGAGCTCGTCGGTGGTCTCGAACCCCAGCTCGCCCGTGCTGGCGGCGGAGTAGAGGTCGTCGGTGTCGAGGGGGGAGGGTGTGCCGGCCACGTGCTGGCTCCTCGTCTCCGTGTCGGGGGCTCGGAGGACGGACTCGACTCCGGGCGGCCAACCCTGGAAGATCCGTTCCGGTCCGGGGGGAGGGGGCGGCCCGGCCCCGGGGGGAGACGGATCCCACGCCCGGACGCGGTGTCTTCCTCCGACCGGGACGGGGCCGGGGCGCGGGGCGCCCGGCCGGGCGGGACGGAGGGCATCGGCTCCGGGAGCTGAACGTGGACGGCAGGGCGCGAGACAGCGGGCGGGACGGGCCGCGCGACGCCGACGGGGACGGCGCGCGGGCGGCCCCCGGCACGGACGCCGGCGGCTCGCCCGCCGGGCCGCGCCTCCACGCGATCGCGGTCGCGGCCGTGGTCGTGGCCGCGGCCGTCGTCCGGCTGGCGCACCTGGACCAGCCGATCCGCTACGACGAGGCGGTCACCCGCCTCCGTTACGTCTCGCTTCCGCTGGCGGAGGCGGTCGCCGCCTACGGCCTGCCGAACAACCACGTCCTCCACACCCTGCTCGCCCGGCTCTCGGTGGGCGCGCTCGGCGACTCGCTCCCGGCGCTCCGGCTGCCGGCCTGGACGGCCGGGACGCTGGTCGTCCCGGCCACCTACCTGACGGGGCGCGCCCTCCGGGGCCCGGGCGTCGGGCTGCTGGCCGCCGCGCTCGCGGCCGGGTCCCCCGTCCTCGTCCTCTTCTCGGCCAACGCCCGCGGATACTCGCTGGTGGTGCTGGCGTCCCTGGCGCTGGCGGTCTGCGCCCGTGTGCTGAGCCGCCGGTGGAGCCCCGCCGCGTGGGGCGGGTTCGTCGTGGCGGCGGCCCTCGGCGCGTGGACGATCCCGGTGATGGCGTACCCCGCGGCGGCCGCCGCGGCCTGGTGGGCCGTGGCCGCGCGCCGGGAGGGCCGGCCGGCCGGGTCGACGGCGGTCGAGATCGCCGGCGCCGCCGCCACGGCCGCGGGGCTGACGGCCCTCCTCTACCTGCCCGTCGTCCGGGAGTACGGTCTCGACGCGCTGGTCGGGAACCGGTTCGTGGCGCCGCGGCCGCCGGGCGAGTTCGTCCCGGCGGTGCCCGGCTTCCTGGCCGGCGTCGCCCGGGAGTGGTGGCACGGCGTGCCGGGGTGGGCGGCGGCGCTCGCGGCGGCCGGGGTCGGGGTCGAGGGCGCGGCGTGGCTCTCCGGGCGGCGCTCCGGCCCGCCGCCGCTCTTCCCGGTGTGGGCCGGGGCCTCGCTGGCGGTGCTGGCGGCGTCCCGGCGCACGCCCTTCGCCCGCGTGTGGCTCTTCCTGTTGCCGCCGCTGCTGATCTTCGCGGCGTCGGGGCTCGCGCGGGCGTCCAGGGCTACGTCGGCGCTCGCGCGGGACGGGCCGCCGAGCGGCACCGGCCGGGCGGCGGCCGCGGCGCTCCTGCCGGCGGCCCTGGCCGTGGCCCTGTGCGTCGAGGTCGTCCGGGCCGACGCGGTCCGCGGGTGGGGGCTGACCGGAAGCCTGCCGGCCGGCGACCGTGTGGCCGACTATCTGGCCCGCCGCTGGCGGCCCGGCGACGTCGTCCTGGCCCGGATCCCCTCCGACGCGCCCCTGGAGTACCACCTGCCGAGGCGCGGGGTGCCGGCGGAGGCCGTCGGCGCGACGCCGGAGCCCGGCGGCTGCGTCTACGTGGTGGTCAACCGGCGGCACGGGCAGAGCCCCGCGGAGGTCGCCGGCCCTCTCCCCCGCGGGGCCGCGCCCCGGGAGCTCCGGAGCTGGGAGGGGACCGCCGTGTACGCCGCGGCCGTCGACGGAGGGGGGAGCGGCGGGACGCCGGTCCCCGGCGCCGCCTGCGATCGCCCCGTGGGCGGCACGGGCGACACCGGCTGGCGGCGCCGACGGCGGACGGACACATTCCCGCCGATCGGCCTCCCCGCCCGGCGCGGGCCCGGCGGTCGGGGCGAGCGAGCGTGGAACCGGCGGACGACGGAGAGACCGGGGCTGCCTTGAGTGCCGTCGTGGAGCGAGTGAGCCGCGTCCTGCCGGCGGTCGGGTGGCTATCCGACTACGACCTCCGGGACGCCCGGGGCGACCTGTCGGCGGGGCTGACGGTCGGGGTCATGCTCATCCCCCAGGGCATGGCCTACGCCGTGCTGGCCGGGATGCCGCCCATCTACGGCCTCTACGCGGCGCTCCTGCCGCCCCTGGTCTACCCCCTCTTCGGCAGCTCCCGCCACCTGGCCGTGGGCGCGGTGGCCGTGGACATGATCATCATCGCCGCGGGCGCCGGGGCGGTGGCCGACCCGGGCTCGCCGGAGTACGTCGGGGCGGCGGTCCTGCTCACCCTGCTGGTGGGCGTGACCGAGCTGGCCATGGGGCTGGCGCGGATGGGCTTCCTGGCGAACCTCCTGTCGCGGCCGGTGATCGCCGGGTTCACGGCGGCCGCCGCCCTGATCATCCTCTTCAGCCAGGTCGGCAACCTCCTCGGCCTGGAGCTCGCCCGCACCCAGTTCGTCCACGTGGTGCTCGTCGAGGCCGCCGGCCGCGTGGGCGAGGCGAGCCTGCCCTCGGTGGCCATCGGGGCCGGCGGGATCGCGGCCCTGGTGGGGTTCCGGAAGTGGAACGAGGTGTTCCCCGCCGAGCTCGTGGTCATCGTGATCGCCACCGCCCTGGCCTGGGCCCTGGACCTGGGGGCCGAGGGGGTGATGCTGGTGGGCGACGTCCCGTCGGGCCTGCCCGCCGTGGACCTCCCGGCGCTGACCCCGGAGAACTTCGCCGAGATCTGGCCCACCGTCCTGACCCTGGCGCTCGTGCAGTTCATGAGCGTGGTCTCGGTGGGCCGGGTGGTCTCGGCCCGGTACCGGTACACGATCGACCCGAACCGCGAGCTCATCGGGATCGGCGCGGCCAACGTGGTGGGGGGGTTCTTCCAGAGCATCCCGGCGTCGGGGAGCTTCTCGCGGACGGCCGTCAACGAGCAGGCCGGCGCGCGAACGCCGGCCGCCAACGGGGTGGCGGCGGCCCTGGTGGCCCTGTCGCTGCTCTTCCTCACGCCGCTCTTCCGGTACATGCCGATGCCGGCCCTGGCGGCCATCATCATGGTGGCCGCCGTGGGGCTCATCGACGTGCGGGAGCTGTACCGGCTCTTCGCGATCCAGCCCAGCGACGGCTGGGTCGCGCTGCTCACCTTCCTCTGCACCCTCTTCGTCGGCATCCAGGAGGGGATCCTCATCGGGATCACGGCCGCCGTGATCGTGATCCTGTACCGGATCAGCCGGCCCAACGTCGCCGAGCTGGGGCACCTGCCGGCGACGCGCTCGTTCCGGAACATCGAGAACTTCGAGGAGGCCGACCCCATCCCGGAGATCCTCGTCCTGCGCGTCGAGGCGGGGTTCTCCTTCTTCAACGCCAGCTTCTTCAAGGACTACATCCTGGGGAAGAGCCGGTCGGAGCGGCAGATCCGCGCGGTGATCCTCGACGGCCTGAGCATCAACTTCCTCGACGCCACCGCCGTCGACGAGCTGCAGGAGGTGGTGGGGACGCTGCGGGAGTGGGGGATCGAGATCCACTTCACCGGCCTCACCGGCCCGGTGCGGAACGTGGTCGACCGGTCGGGGCTGGGGAAGTTCGTGGGGGCGGACAACTTCCACATCTCGCCGCACTACGCGGTGGTGGACCTCCTGGACCGGTGGGACCAGGAGGACCGGGGCCGCCGGCTGGAGCACTACTGGCGGAGGACGCAGAAGCAGGAGGAGGAGGTCGAGCCGACCTCGGAGGAGGAGTTCATCTGAGCCGTCGGCGGACGAAGACGACCGGAGGGCCGGCGCGAGGGCCCCGGCCCGCGCCTCGACGCACGCCCGTCGGGACGACAGGTTCCCTGCCCGCGGTTCGCCGACACGGACGTCAAGGAGTCGCGAGGCGCAGATGACGGGTCTCCTCGAACAGCCGCTCCTGCTGCTGGCGGTGGTCACCCTGGCCGGGTGGATCTGCCTCGGCGCCTGGCTCTCGGCCGGCAACCGCCGGCTCGAGTTCCTCCGCGACGAGCCCCCGGCGGCGCCGGACCGGCAGCCGCCGCTCTCGGTCGTGGTGCCGGCCCGGGACGAGGCCGAGGACGTCGAGCCGGCCCTGCGCTCCGTGCTGGAGCAGGACTACGGCCCCCTCGAGGTCGTGGCGGTGGACGACCGCTCGTCCGACGGCACGGGGGAGATCCTCGACCGGATGGCGTCGCGTCACGAGCATCTCCGGGTCGTGCACGTGGAGGAGCTCCCGGAGGGATGGCTCGGGAAGAACCACGCGCTCCGCGTCGGCGCGCGGGAGGCCGACGGGGAGGTCCTCCTCTTCACCGACGCCGACGTGGTGATGGCGCGCGACGCGCTGCGCCGGGCGGTGGGGTACCTGCAGCGGCGGGACCTCGACCACATCACCGTCGTGCCGGACCTGGAGCTCCCCCGGTGGACCCTCGAGGCCGCGACCGGGACCTTCAAGATGCTCTTCGGCATCTACTTCCGCCCCTGGCGCGCCCGGGATCCCGAGAGCGATCGCTACGTGGGGACCGGCGCCTTCAACCTCGTCCGGGCCGACGCCTACCGGGCGGCCGGCGGCCACGAGGCCATCGCCCTGCGGCCCGCCGACGACCTGGCGCTGGGGCAGCGCCTGAAGCGGACGGGGCACGCGCAGACGGCGGTGCTTGGGGCGGACATGATGTCGGTCGAGTGGTACTCGAGCGTGGCGGAGATGGTGAAGGGGCTGGACAAGAACGCCTTCGCCGTCGCCGACTACCGGCTGACGCGGGTGGCCGTCGGCACGACGGGGCTCGTCCTCTTCGTCACGTGGCCCTTCGTGGCGGCCGTGGGGGCCGAGGGCGCGGTCCGGTGGGTGAACGCCGCCGCGGCGGCGGTGCTGGCGGTGACGTACGCCGACAACGCCCGCTTCTACGGACACTCCCCCTGGCACGGCCCCCTCCTGCCGCTGACGTCGCTGCTGATGGCCTTCATCGGGTGGCGGTCGGCGCTGAAGGCCCTCGCCACCGGCCGCATCGAGTGGCGCGGGACCTCCTACCCGCTGGACGAGCTGCGCGGGGAGCGCTGACGGCCCCCGGGGCGTCGGCGGGGCGCGGGCCGGGGCGGGTCCGCCTGGCGCGGCGGGCCCGGCGCGCCCGGCCTCACGCCGGCGGCTGGCACTCCGGGCAGAAGCGGGCGTTCCGTCCCGAGACCCGGACCCGCTCGATCGGCGTGCCGCACCTGGGGCAGCGCTCGTCGTCGCCGGTGAAGCGCGCCCGCAGCAGCCACCCCTCGGGGAGCCGCTCCGGGTCCGCCTCCGCCCGGGCCGCCTCCCTCAGCACCTCCCGCGTCTCCTCCAGCAGCTCCCGGCGCGCCTCCTCCTCCAGGGGCGGGAGCTCGGCCCGGGGGTGGAGGCCGAGCTGGAAGAGGATCTCGTCGGAGTACTCGTTCCCGATGCCGGCCAGGGCGCTCTGGTTCATCAGGGCGCTCTTCACCATCCCGCGGCGGCCCTCCAGAGCCTCGAGGAAGTCGTCGGCCCCGAAGCCCTCCGAGAGGGGGTCCGGGCCGAGGCCCTTCTCCTCCACGTGCTCGTCGGGGTCGGCCACCCAGCCGACCTCCCCGAGCTTCCGCTGGCACGAGAAGGCCACGGCGGTGCCGTCGTCGAGGCGGAAGAGGACGTGGGTGTGGTCGGGCTCGTCCCCGCCGTCGGCGACGGGCCGCAGGTACCCGGTCATGCCGAAGTGGAACCGGAGCCATCCGTCGCCGGCGAGGCGGACGAAGAGCAGCTTCCCGTGGCGGCGGACCCCGGACAGCTCGGAGCCCTCCACGCGGCGCCGGAGCTCGCCCGGCTCGAGGTCGGCGACCACGGCCTCGTCGCGGATCTCCAGCTCCTCGACCTCCCGTCCCAGGGCGGCGTCGCGGACGCGGTCCTCGTAGACCATCAGGTGCGGCAGCTCGGGCATCCTCTCCCTCCCGTGTCGGTGACGGATCGGCGGCCGCCGGCGCGGTCAGCCCGCGTCGGCTCCCTGTCGCAGGTCGCCGACGAGGCGGTCGGCGCGGCGGACGGGCTCGGGCACCCGGTAGCGGGGGCTGACCCCGAGCACCAGCTCCACGGCGCCGGCCAGGTCGATCCGGTGGCCGACGGAGACGTAGACGGGGCGGACGTCGGTCCGGGTCCGCACGGCCGTCCCCACCGTCTCGCCCTCGTGGCGGAGGGGGACGGTGGAGCCCTTCTCGGCCCCGAGCTCGTCGTGCTCCCCCACCAGGACGGACTTGGCGCACCCCACCGCCGGCACGTCCAGCACGAGCCCGGCGTGGCAGGCGAGGCCGAAGCGCCGGGGGTGGGCCCGGCCGTGGCCGTCGAGGATCACGGCGTCCGGGCGGCGGTCGAGCTCCTCCCAGGCCTCCGCCAGGGCCGGCAGCTCCCGGAAGGAGAGCAGGCCCGGGACGTAGGGGAAGGCGACGTCGGCGGAGGCGGCCCCTTCCTCCAGCGTCTCCATCGACGCGGCGTCCACGGTGACGAAGCCGGCCCACCCCCGGTCCCGGCCGCGGCCGACGGAGAGGTCCGCCCCGGCCACGGCCTCCGGCTCGAAGCCCGGGGGCGCCTCCGGGACGACGCGGCCGCGGAGCCGCTCCTGGATCTCCCGGGCGCGGGCCGTGGTGACGTCCCAGTCGTGGAGGCGGCGGGCGTGCATGGTCGGGTCCCGTCGGTCCTGTGAGCAAGTCGGATTCCGGCCCTCGCACGCCCCGCCCGGCGGTCGTTAGCTTGTCCCGCGGCGGCGGACGCCGCGTCGCCCCGCGCCCCGGCCACGAG
>CAYZLN010000040.1:9439-11106 GCA_964479295.1 uncultured Gemmatimonadota bacterium | reverse complement strand
CTCCAGGACCGGATGGAGGCCATCGAGTTCCGGGGCTACACCGAGGCGGAGAAGCTCCAGATCGCCCGCCGGTACCTGCTCCCGCGCCAGCGGCGCCAGGCCGGGCTGCTGGAGGACCAGCTCGAGGTCGAGGACGACGCGGTCCGCGAGATCGTGGCCAGCTACACCCGCGAGGCGGGCGTCCGCAACCTGGAGCGCGAGCTGAGCCAGATCGCCCGGAAGGCCGCCCGGAGGATCGCCGCCGGGGAGACCGAGGCCGTCACGGTCGGCGACGACGACCTCCGCGACTTCCTGGGCCAGCCCAAGGTCCACCCCGAGGAGAAGCTGGAGGACGACACCGTCGGCGTGGCCACCGGCATGTACTACACGCCCGCCGGCGGCGACATCATGCTGGTGGAGTCCAGCGTGATGCGCGGCAAGGAGGACCTGGTCCTCACCGGCCAGCTCGGCGACGTCATGAAGGAGAGCGGCCGGGCCGCCCTCACCTACGCCCGCACCCACTCCGAGGCGCTGGGCATCCCGGAGGACCGGCTCCGCGACCACGAGATCCACGTCCACGTCCCGGCCGGGGCCGTCCCCAAGGAGGGGCCCTCCGCCGGCGTGGCGATGGCCGTCTCGCTGGTGAGCGCCCTGGGCGAGCACCCGGTCCGCCACGACGTGGCCATGACCGGCGAGATCACGCTCACCGGCCGGGTGATGCCCGTCGGCGGGCTGAAGGAGAAGGTGCTGGGCGCCTACCGGGCCGGCATCCGCGACATCGTCGTGCCCGCCGAGAACGAGGGCGACCTGGAGGAGCTGCCCGACCAGGTGCGCGAGGCGTGCAGCTTCCACCTGGTGGAGTCGCTCGACGAGGTGCTCTCCATCGCCCTCCGGGGCGTGGAGGGGGCCGAGGAGGCCCGTCCCGCCGGCGAGCCCGAGCCGTCGGAGCCGGAGGTCGCCGCCGAGGCGAGGTGACGGGCCGGGCCCGGGCCGGCCGTCTACCCTTCGCTTCCCCCGTCCAGCAGCGCCTCCAGCTCCCCGGCGTCCGGGAGCCAGTGGTCGGGGGCGGACGGGGCCAGCTCCTCCCGGCCGTAGGGGCCCCAGAGCGCGGCGGCCGTCTCCGTGCCCGCCGCCCGGCCCGCCTCCATGTCGTGGACGCTGTCGCCGACGAAGACCGACCGCTCCGGGCGGCCGTCCATCGCCTCCAGGGCCGCCCGCACCGGGCCCGGGTCGGGCTTGCCCCGCTCGACGTCGTCCGCCGCCACCAGGACGTCGAACCACTCCAGCGGGTAGCCGCACGCCTCGAGCCCCTCCAGGGCCGGCCGGCGGCGCTTGCTGGTGACGATCCCCACCGGCCAGCCCCGGCCCCGCAGCCGCCCGACCGCCTCCCGGACCTCGGGGAACGGGCGCACCAGGTCGTCGTGGTGCCGCCGGGTGTGCTCGCCGTAGGTGTCGAGCATCGCCTCGGCCTCCGCCTCGTCCCGGGCGAACGCCTGCAGCTGGTCCCGGAGGGGACGGCCCATGCTCTCGAGCCACCGCTCGTCCGGCAGCTCGCGGCCCAGGTGGCGCCGCATGGTGTGCCGGTAGGAGGAGAGGATGAGCTCCTCGGAGTCGATGAGCGTCCCGTCCAGGTCGACGAGGAGGACGTCGAGCCGGCGTGCGGCGGCGCTCATCCGCCCCCGCCGTCG
>CAYZLN010000040.1:5680-9339 GCA_964479295.1 uncultured Gemmatimonadota bacterium | reverse complement strand
GGCCAGCTCCCGGACGGCCTCGATCGTCTCCTCCACCGGCACGGCGTCGGGGTCGGCCCTCATCACCTCGCGCCTGAGCAGCGCGAAGTGGAGCTCGTTCAGCAGCTCCGCGCCCTCCACGGCGACGTCGTCGGGGACGGTGCCGGCGTCGGCCACCTCGGCGCCCGCCGGCCCGCCGGCCTCCCGGCGCCGCGCCGGCCCCTCCCGGAGCCATCCGGCGGCGTCGACGTCCTCGCCCGGGGTCTCGACCTCCACGTCCTCGGTCGGCCCCGGGGTCTCCACCAGCGCGGCCACCCGGTCGGCGAGCTCGTCCGCCGCCTCCACCGCCGCGTCGGCGACCTCGCTCTGCTCGGGGGGCAGGGCCGCGGCGGCGGCCGAGATCCCGCGGCGGAGCTGGAGGATCCGCTCGGCGGGCTCGACGCGGCGGGTCTCCTCCCCGCCGCCGTCCGAGAAGATGTCCGACAGCCAGCTCATCGAGGGAACCTCTCCGTTCGTGCGGTTTTTCCTCTCACGAGGCCCGGGTACGGCCTCGACGTGCAAAAGGTCCGCCGTCCCGACAGGTCAGGTGACCCGCAGATGGCCGAGTCCCCGCCCGACGTCCGGAAGGTCGCCATCAACACCGGCGGCGGCGACGCCCCCGGCCTGAACGCCGTCATCCGGGCCGCCGTGCTGGCGTCGCTCGAGCGGGGCTGGGAGGTCTGCGGCGTCGAGAACGGCTACGGGGGCCTCCTGGACGGCGAGGAGGGCGACCTGGTGGCGCTGGGCCGCGACCGGGTCCGAGGGATCACCCACCAGGGCGGCACGATCCTGGGCACCACGAACCGGGGGAACCCCTTCGACTGGCCCGCCGGCGGCGACGGTCCGGAGGGCGGGGGGAGCGACCGCTCCGACGAGCTCCTCCGGAACTTCCGGGCCCGCGGCCTGGACGCCCTCATCGCCATCGGGGGCGACGGCAGCATGCGCATCGCCCGGGACCTGGCCGAGAAGGGCCTCCCCGTGGTGGGGGTGCCCAAGACGATCGACAACGACCTGGCCGCCACCAACCTCACCTTCGGCTTCCTCACCGCCGTGGAGACGGCCACCGACGCCATCGGCAAGCTCCACTCGACCGCCGAGAGCCACCAGCGGGTGATGGTGGTGGAGGTGATGGGGCGCCACACGGGCTGGATCGCCCTCTACAGCGGGCTGGCCGGCACGGCCGACGTGATCCTGATCCCCGAGATCCCCTACGAGGTCGAGAGCGTGGGCCGCAAGATCCGCGAGCGCGAGCGGCGGGGCCGGAGCTTCAGCATCGTGTGCGTGGCCGAGGGGGCCCACCCCGTCGGCGGGGAGGCCGTCACCAAGACCGTGCGCCGCGGCGAGCGGGAGGAGACGCGGCTCGGCGGCATCGGCGAGCAGGTGGCCGGGGAGATCGCCGACCGCACGGGCAAGGAGACCCGGTCGCTGGTGCTGGGCCACCTGCAGCGCGGGGGACAGCCCAACGCCCACGACCGCCTCCTCGCCCTCCGGTTCGGCACGGCCGCCGTGCGCTGCGTCGCCGAGGGCCGCTTCGGCTGCATGGTCGGGCTCTCGGACGCCGACGTGACGGCCGTGCCCCTGCGGCGGGCCCTGGAGGAGCGGAAGTCGGTGGACCCGGACGGCGAGCTGGTGGCCACCGCCCGGGCGCTGGGGATCAGCTTCGGCGAGCCGGGCTGACGGGCCCGGGTCGCCCCGGGCCCCGTCCGGCGCCCGTCCGGCTCAGCGGGCCGCCTCGAACCGGGCCGCCACCTCGGGCCAGTGGATCACGTTCCACCAGCTCTCCACGTAGCTGCCCCGCTCGTTCTGGTAGTTCAGGTAGTAGGCGTGCTCCCAGACGTCGACGCCCAGGATCGGCGTGTGGCCCTGCATGTGGGGGCTGTCCTGGTTCGGGGTCGAGTAGACCCGGAGGTCGCCGCCCTGGTCGACGACGAGCCAGCCCCAGCCGCTCCCGAACTGGCCGGTGGCCGCGGCGGTGAACTCGTCCCGGAAGTCGTCGAAGGAGCCGAAGGTGGAGTTGATGGCGTTGGCCAGGCTGCCCTTGGGCTTGCCGCCGCCGTCCGGCGACATGATCTCCCAGAAGAGGGCGTGGTTGACGTAGCCTCCGCCGTTGTTGCGCACGTCCGTGCGGATCGACTCGGGCACGGAGTCGATGTCCCGCAGGATCTCCTCGGCGGACATGTCGTCGTAGCGCCCGTGGCCCTCCAGGGCGTTGTTCAGCTTGCGCGTGTAGCCGGCGTGGTGCCGGTCGTGATGGATCTCCATCGTGCGGGCGTCGATGTGCGGCTCCAGCGCGTCGTAGTCGTAGGGCAGGTCGGGCAGCTCGAAGTTCGCCATGGTCTCCCTCCTGGTCGGCGGCTCGGGTGTCGCCCGTCGCGGGGGCGGGCCGCGGCTCGGATCGGGCGCCGCGACCGCCCGGCGACGGGGCTGAGTTCGATCCCGGTGGGGAGGACACCTTCATGCAGCATCCGGGCCAGTGCCGGACCGCTACCGCCCGCCGCCTCCCGCGCCCAGCTCCCCCATCAGGTCGGCGGTCCGGGTGAGGGCCTCCCGCAGGTCGTCGCGGTCGCCGCCGAAGCCGATCCGCAGGTGGCCGTCCATGCCGAACTGGTCGCCCGGCACGACCAGCACGCTCTTCTCCCGCCGCAGCCGCTCGGCCAGCTCGCCCGAGCCGATCTCCAGGTGGTAGCGCACCCAGCAGATGGCGCCGGCGTCGGGCGGGCGCCAGGTGAAGAGGCCGGGCCGGGCGTCGAGCCAGCGCGAGAGCAGCTCCAGGTTCTCGCGCACGATCCGCCGGGTCCGCCCGAGCACGCGCTCGCGGACCCCGGGCGCCAGGACCGCCGCCGCCAGCCGGTCGGAGAGGGCCGCCGGGGCGATGGTGGTGTAGTCCTTCAGCCCCCAGAGCGCCTCCACCGCGTCGGCCGGCCCCACCACCCACCCCAGCCGCAGCCCCGGCAGCCCGTACGCCTTCGACAGCGACCCGGTGACGAGGACCCGCTCCCCGCGGCCCCAGAAGCTGGGCGTGGGCTCCCCGGTCCGCTCGGCGCCCGCGTACACCTCGTCGGAGAGCACCCAGGCGCCGGCCGCCTCCGCGGCCTCCACCACCTCGTCCATGGCCTCCTCGCGGAGGACGGCGCCGGTGGGGTTGTCGGGATGGGTGACCCCCACGACCCGCGCGTCGTCCCCCGCCGCCCGGCCGACGGCCCCCGGCGCCGGCTGCCAGCCCCGCTCCTCCTCGAGGCGGAAGGGGCGGACCTCGGCCCCGAGCCCCCGGGCCAGCCCGGGCGTCTGCCCGTAGGTGGGCACCAGGAGGGCGGCGCGGTCCCCCGGCTCCAGGAGGTGGTACAGGGACAGGAAGTTCGCCTCGGCCCCGCCGGAGGTGACCAGGACGTTCTCCGGACCGGCGCCGGGGTAGAGGGCGGCGATCCGCTCCCGCAGCCGCTCCGTCCCGTTCGTCTGGGTGTAGCCGAGGCGGGCCCCGGCCAGGTCGTCGGCGTCGAGCTCGTCGCCGGCCACCTCGAGGAGCTCCTCCACGGTGAACGGCTCCACGCCGCTCTCCGAGAGGTTCAGCTCGACCTCGTGCTCGTGGATCGACTGCCAGCGCTCCATCTCGAACGGGGGCAGCTCCATTCCGGCCTCCCTCG
>CAYZLN010000040.1:3558-5580 GCA_964479295.1 uncultured Gemmatimonadota bacterium | reverse complement strand
TGTGCCGCCGCCTTACACTTCTCCCGGAGCCCCGGCGGCCGCGTCGGCGGGGACGACCGCCCGCGGGCCGGGACGACGCGCATCCAGCCGGGAGGCGACGTGCGAGAGAAGGGACCCGACGCCGACGACCCGAGATCCGGCGCCGCGCGGGGGGACGACCGCCCGGGCGGCGGGAGCGCGACGGTCACACGCCGGCAGTTCGCCGCCGGGGCCGGCGCCGCGCTGCTGCTTCCGGTGGCCGCCCGGCTGTCGCCCTGGGCCACGGGCGACGCCGGCGCCGGACGGGTCACGGGCGTCCTCTCCGGGCCGGGCCCCGACGCCGGCGGGCCCCGGAGGCGGGCCCAGGAGGGCCAGGAGGAGCCCCCGGGGACGGAGGCCCTCCTGGACTACGTGGAGGCAAGGTGGGGCGACCGGCTCTCGGAGGACGAGCGGGAGCAGGTCCGCTCGTCGATCGCCGGCAACCTCCGGGCGGCGTCGGCCCTCGACGAGGTCGACCTCGGGAACGGGGACGGGCCGGCGCTCCGCTTCCACCCGTACCGCGGGTCGGAGTCGCCGTGATCGACGCGGAGACGCTGTACGGCACGGTGCGGGAGCTGGGCCGGGGGCTCCGGGACGGCGACTTCACCTCCGTGGAGCTCGCCGGGGCCTACATGGACCGGCTCCGGGACGTGGGCCGGCGCCTCAACGCCGTCGTCACCGTCACCGGGGAGCGGGCCCTCGAGGCCGCCCGCCGGGCCGACGAGGAGCTCGAGGCCGGCCGCGACCGCGGGCCCCTGCACGGGATCCCGTACGGGGTCAAGGACCTGGTCGCGGCCCGCGGCGCCCCCACCACCTGGGGCGCCGACCCCTACCGGGACCAGGAGTTCGACGAGGACGCCACCGTCGTGCGCCGTCTGGACGAGGCCGGGGGCGTGCTGGTCGCGAAGCTGGCCTCGGTGGAGCTGGCCGGGGGCATGGGCTACGACCAGGCCGACGCGAGCTTCACCGGGCCCGGCCGCAACCCCTGGAACCCGGAGGCCTGGAGCGGGGGCTCCTCGGCGGGCCCGGGCTCGGCGGTCGCCGGCGGCGCGGTGGGCTTCGCGCTGGGCACCGAGACCTGGGGCTCCATCGTCACCCCCTCGGCCTTCTGCGGCGTCAGCGGCCTGCGGCCCACCTACGGCCGGGTGAGCCGCCACGGCGTCATGGCCCTCTCCTGGACCATGGACAAGGTCGGCCCCATGTGCCGGTCGGCCGGGGGCTGCGAGCTGGTGCTGAGGGCGGTGGCCGGCCCGGACCCCCGGGACGAGAGCGCCGCCGACCGGGCGTACCCGGCCGAGCCCCTCGACACGGGCGACGACGTCCGGCTGGCCGTGCTCGCGGGGACGGGCGAGGAGGAGCAGCCCGCCGTCCGCGAGAACTTCGCGCGCTCCCTCGAGGTGCTGGAGTCCTTCGCCACGGTCGAGGAGATCGAGCTTCCGGACTTCCCCTACGGCGCCGTCGCCGGCACGATCATCGACGCCGAGGCCGCGTCCGCCTTCGGCGACCTCGTCGACAGCGGGCGGGTGCATCAGCTCACCGCCCCCGAGGACCGGATCGGCGGCTACCCGCAGCAGGTCGTGCTCGCGAAGGACTACATCGACGCCCTGCGCGTCCGGAAGAAGTTCCAGCCGGCCCTGGACGAGGCGCTGGCCCCCTACGACGCGGTCGTGGGGCCGACCCGCTCGGTGGTGGCCAACCCCATCGAGAAGGAATTCGGCCCCTACTTCGGGGAGTGGGGAGGGCCCTCGATGGGCGGCGCGGCGAACGCCGCGGGCCTGCCGGGGATCACCGTGCCGAACGGCTTCGGCGACCGGGGCCTGCCGACCTCGCTGGGCTTCACCGGCCGGGCGTGGGACGAGCCGAAGCTGCTGGCGCTGGCCCGCGAGTACCAGCGCCGGACGGACTGGCACCGGGAGCGCCCGGAGCTGTAGCGCACGGCGGTCAGCCGCCGGCGTCCCTCTCCGGGTCGTCGTCCTCCGCGCCGGCGTCGTCGGCGCCGGGGCG
>CAYZLN010000040.1:0-3458 GCA_964479295.1 uncultured Gemmatimonadota bacterium | reverse complement strand
CGGCGGGGGCCGAAGAAGACGAGGACGAGGACCGCCAGGACGAGGAGCTCGGAGAGCCCGAGGTTGCCGAAACCCATCTCAGGAGGAGCCGATCAGCTCGTCAGGGCCTCCAGCACGTCCTCCCCGTAGAACATGGCGATGTACTTGGCCTGGATGGGGGTGACCTTCCGGACCGCCCACACCAGCTCCACGTGGTTGGGCTCGGAGGGCTCGCAGGAGAGCTCCATGCCGGCCTCGCCGGGCAGGCGGTCGCCCTTGTCCAGGTTGCAGCGGCTGCACGCCGTCACCACGTTCCGCCACCCGTTCCCGCCGCCCCGGGACTTGGGGACGATGTGGTCGCGCGTCAGGGACTCCCGGTAGCCGAGGTCGGACCGGTGCCGGTCGCAGTACTGGCAGGTGTACTCGTCCCGGGCGAAGAGGAAGGTGTTCGTGACCTGCCGCCGGAACCGGCGGGGGACGTCGATGTACCGCCGCAGGCGGATGACGACCGGGGCGGCGAGCTCCAGGTTCTCGGACCGGTACGGCCGGTCCTCGTCCACCTCGAGTGCCTCCGCCTTCTCGTCGATGACGAGGCGGAGGGCCCGCCGGACGGACACCATCGTCAGCGGCTCGTACGACGCGTTGAGTGTCAGGCAGCCCATGTTCCGGTAGCCTCCTTGCGCCCCGGGAGTCTAGGCCCCCGCATCGGGCCGGTCAAGGAATCCGCGAGATGAGATACTGCCACGTCGCCCTGCCGCGGCCTCTGCGCCAGACCTTCGTCTACGAGCTCCCCCCCGACCTCCGGGGGGCGGCCCGGCCCGGCGCGCGGGTCCTGGTCCCGTTCCGGAACCGCACCCTCGTGGGGTGCATCGACCGGCTGAGCGACGAGACGGACCTCTCCCGGGTCCGCCCGGTGGAGGACCTGCTCGACGAGGAGCCGCTCCTCCCCGGGCCTCTCCTGCGTCTGTGCCGGTGGATCGCCCACTACTACGTCGCACCCCCCGGGATGGTCCTCCGCACCGCCCTGCCGCCGGGGCTGCTGGCCGAGTCCTCCTACCGGATCGGCCTGACGGAGGCGGGCGCCGACCGGGCCGACGCCCCGACCGGAGGGGAGCCGACCGGGCCGCGGCGGGCCGTCCTGGAGCGCCTGGCCCGCGCCTCGGGCCCGCTGCGGGCCACCACCCTGCGGGACGCCGCGGGGACGTCGGCGATCTGGCCGGTGCTGCGGGGGCTGGAAGGGGAGGACCTCGTCCGCGTCGAGGAGGAGCCCCCCGAGCCCGAGGGGCCGTCGCGGAGCCGCCAGGTCGTGCGCCTGACGCGGCGGCTCCCCACGCTCTCGGCCCGCGAGGACACGTTCGGCCGGGCCGAGCGCCAGCGCGAGGCGTACGAGGCGCTGGAGTCCATGGGGGGGCGGGCCGAGGTGGCGCACATGGAGAACCGCCTGGATTTCAGTCGCTCAGTGGTGAGAGGCCTCGAGGAGAAGGGCGTGGCCGAGATCCGCGAGGAGGAGGAGCGCCGCGACCCCTTCGGCGACCTCCCCGTCCCCGACCGCCCGGACCTGGAGCCCACCGACCGGCAGGCGCAGATCATCGGGGCGCTCAGGGAGCGGGCGGGGGAGGACGAGCCGGGCGTGACCCTGCTGCGGGGGGTGACGGGGTCCGGAAAGACGCTGGTGTACCTGGAGGTCATGAAGGCCGTGGTGGAGGCGGGCCGCTCCGCGATCGTGCTGGTGCCCGAGATCTCCCTCACCCCCCAGACCGTCCAGCGCTTCCGGGCCGTCTTCGGCGACCGCGTGGCCCTGCTGCACTCGGGGCTCTCGGCCGGCGAGCGCTGGGACGAGTGGCGGGCGCTCAGGGAGGGCGGGAAGCGGGTGGCCGTCGGCGCCCGGTCGGCCGTCTTCGCGCCGGTCGACGACCTGGGGCTGCTCGTGGTGGACGAGGAGCACGAGGGCAGCTACAAGCAGACCGACGTCCCCCGCTACCACGCCCGGGCGGTGGCGGCGATGCGCTGCCGCACGGAGGGCGCCCTCTGCGTGCTGGGCTCGGCCACGCCCTCGCTGGAGAGCTGGCGCAACGCCCGGACCGGCCTCCACCGCCTCCGGGAGCTGCCCGAGCGGGTCACCGCCCAGCCGCTCCCGGACGTCACCCTGGTGGACCTGCGCGCCGAGCGGGAGGAGCTGCGCAACCGGTCGGTGGACCGGGCCGGGGACGGCGAGGACCGGGACGGGGCGGAAGGCGACCGCGGGGAGCCCCCCGGCCCCCTGGTCGTGACCCCGCCGCTGCGCGAGGCCCTGGCCGAGACGCTGGAGCGCGACGAGCAGGCCATCCTGCTGCTGAACCGGCGGGGGTACTCCAGCTACGTCCAGTGCCGGGAGTGCGGGAGCGTGTGGTCGTGCCGGAGCTGCAACGTCACCCTGACCTACCACCGGGGCCGGAGCCGCATCGTCTGCCACCACTGCGGCCACCACGAGGCCGTGCCCCGGGAGTGCGACGAGTGCGGGGCCGGGAACCTGGCCTACTCCGGGCTCGGGACCGAGCAGGTCGAGCGCAGGGTGGGGGAGCTCTTCCCCGACGCCCGGGTGGTGCGCATGGACGTCGACACCACGGGCACCAAGTGGGCCCACTTCGAGATCCTCGAGCGGGTGCGGCGCCGGGAAGTCGACGTGCTTCTGGGCACCCAGATGATCGCCAAGGGGCTCGACTTCCCGAACGTCACGCTCGTGGGCGTGGTGAACGCCGACGTCGGGCTCAACCTGCCCGACTTCCGGGCCGCCGAGCGGACCTTCCAGCTCCTGTCGCAGGTGGCCGGGCGGGCCGGGCGGGGCGACCGCCCGGGGCGCGTCCTCGTCCAGACGTCGCGGCCGGAGCACTTCGCCCTCGAGACGGCGGTGGACCACGACTACGAGGCCTTCGCCGAGCGCGAGACGGAGGACCGCCGCGGGCCCGGCTACCCCCCGCACCGCCGGCTGGCGAACCTGACGGTCACCGGCGGGAGCGAGGACCCGGTCGTCGACGCCGCCGTGGAGCTGGCCGACTGGACCCGCGACCTGGTGGACCGGCAGGAGCTGGAGGGCGTCGACGTCGTGGGGCCCGCGCCCTGCGTCCTCGATCGCGTCCGGGGGCGGTGGCGATGGCACTTCCTTCTCAAGAGCGACCGGGCCCCGCCCCTCGGGGCCGTGCTCCGCCACCTCGACGAGGTCCACGGCCAGCCGTCCGGCGACCTCCGGCTGGAGATCGACCGGGACCCGGACTCGCTGCTGTAGAGCCCGCGGGCATGTCCGATGCAGGACGTCGGGCCACGGCGACCGTACCTTCCGTCCACCGAGAACCCGCCGACGAGGACATGGACCCGACCGTCGACACGACCCCCGGATCGCATCGCGAGCCCGCCTTCCGCCCCGCGGCCGGGACGGCGTCCGCCCTGGCCGCCGTCCTGGCCCTCGCCGCCTGCGGCGACGGGGATCGGGCCGACACGCCCTG
>CAYZLN010000039.1:0-11146 GCA_964479295.1 uncultured Gemmatimonadota bacterium | reverse complement strand
CCGGGGGTCTCGACGGCCCCCGTCCACTGGCCCTCGGCCGTCGCCTCCTGGGCCGCCGACGGGGCCACCGTGGGCGGCGCGGCCGGCGCGCCGGCGGCTCCGGCCAGCAGGGCCAGGGCGGCGGCGAGCGCGGCCGGGGTCGCGAGGCGGCGGGACGGTAGGGTCGTGGTCGGGGGGTCGAGGGGGGTCGGGGGCATGGCTCTCCTCTTCGGTGCTCGGGCGCGCCGGCCGTCGCGGGCCGGCGATGGGCTCGGGACGGGCTCTCCGTCCTCCCTACGCATTACGAAGCCGCGGGCCGGATGCTTCACGGACGGCGTCGCCGTCCGCCGGCATCGGCGGCGGCCGCGGGACGGCGAAGCGACCGGGCCCGCGACCGCACGTGCTCGGGCCGGCTCCGTGTCGAATTGCGCGACGTTCCCGCAGAAGGCAAGGCCGGCGGCCCGCCGGCCGCAGGTCGACCCGGGCGCCGGACCGTCGCTCCGGGCGAGGGACCGCGGTTCGGATCGAAAGCCTCCCCGAAAACGAGGTCCATAAGGTCTTTCGACATAAGGTATTGGAGGAGGCGACCCGGATCCGTCGGGCGGCCGCGTTCCGGCGTGGCCGTGACGCGGCTCCGGGCCCCGTCGTCGGGAACGTGTGTTGCGGATACACAACACAGTCTGTCGCCGGGTGATCGCCCCGCCGCGGCTTCGGCCGCAGGAGCCGGGCGCCGGGCGCTCCTCTGACATGCATTCCCCCGGGAGGACCATGCCCTGCTCATCATCGAACCGATCCCCACCCGTCCGCGCCGGAGGCGGGGACGCTCCCTGCTCGGCCGCCGACCGGCGGGCCCGTGGCCGGCACCGGAGGGTGCCCGGCGGGGCCGCGGCGGCCCTGGCCGTCCTGGCGACTGCGACGCTCCTCCTGTGCGGGCCCACCGCCGCCGGCGCCCAGGACACGCCCGACCTCAACTTCGACGCCTACGGCACGCTGGGATTCGTCTACTCCACCGAGGACCGGGCCGACTTCTCCTGGAACCCGACCCGGCCCGGCGGCCCGGGCGTCTCGGAGTCCGTGAGCGCGGCCCCCGACAGCCGGTTCGGCGCCCAGGTCACCCTCAGGGTGACGCCGGAGCTGACGGCGGTGGTGCAGGCGGTGGCCGAGCAGAACCACGAGGACGAGTACTGGCCGAAGCTCGAGTGGGCCTACCTGCAGTACGCCGTCACGCCGGACCTGACGGTCCGGGTGGGCCGCCGGCCGCTCTCGTCGTTCCTCACCTCCGAGCACCGGAAGGTCTCCTACGCGAACCCGTGGGTCCGGCCGCCGGTCGAGCTGTACGGGATGTCTCCCGTCTTCTCGGCCGACGGCGTCGACGTGAGGTACCGCTTCCACATCGGCGACTGGACGAGCCGGACCAAGGTGGGCTTCGGCCGCGCCGAGAGCGAGTTCCCGGACCCGGAGGACATGTTCGAGGACGACACAGCGGAAGGCTGGAACGCCTGGGAGTTCGAGAACCTCCTCCACCGGGGCGGCTTCACCGGCCGGGTGTCGTTCGGAACCGGCCTCCTCGACATCGACGGGCTCGACCCGTTCTTCGACGCCTTCCGCAACTTCGGTCCGGAGGGCCGGGCCATCGCCGAGCGGTTCGAGGTGGACGACACCCCGTTCCAGGTGGCCACCGTCGGAGCCGAGTACGACCCGGGCCCCTGGTTCGGGATGGCCGAGGTCGGCTGGGCCGACTTCAACTCGGCGCTGGGCGAGAAGCTGGCCGGCTACGTGACCGGTGGGTACCGGCTGGGACCGGTCACGCCCTACGGCACATACTCGCGGGTGGAGGCGCTCAGCGGGACGTCGTCCCCGGGCCTCTCCCTCGAGGGGCTGCCCCCCGAGCTCGCCGGGGCCGGGGCCCAGCTCAACGCCGGCCTGGACATGTTCCTCAACGCCACGCCGGTCCAGCAGAGCGTCACGCTCGGCGGCCGATGGGACTTCACCCCCGGGGTGGCCCTGAAGGCCCAGGTCGACTTCGTCGACATGCTCGAGGACTCGCCCGGGACGTTCGTCAACCAGCAACCGGGCTTCGAGCCGGGCGGCAGCGCCCAGCTCTTCTCCGTCGCCACCGTGTTCGTATTCTGATGGAGGGGACGTCCGCCTTCCGGAACCGCCTCCTCGACGCTCTGCCGGTGCTCGTCGGCGGGCTCGTCGCCCTGCTGGCCGTGGCCGGCTCGCCGGCCTCGGCCGCCCCGGACGCCACGTCCGGGGGCGTCGCGGCGGCGCCGGCGACGCCGGGCCCGACGGCGAACGCCGCGGCCGCCGACCACCCCGTGGCCGACACGGTCGTCGTCGTGGTCTCGTCCGAGAGCCCCCTGGAGGAGATCTCCCGGCTCCATCTGTCGGACCTCTACCTGGGCCGGACGAGCCGCTTCCCGGACGGCCGGCCGGCCGAGACCGTCGACCAGGAGCCGGGCTCACGGGTCCGGCGCGCCTTCTACGAGACGTACCTCGGCCGGTCGCAATCGGAGATCAAGGCCCACTGGTCGAAGGCCGTCTTCACGGGCCGCGGCCGCCCTCCGCCGGACGTGGAGGACGGCCAGGCGATGAAGGAAACCCTGGCCGGGAACCCGCGGGCCATCGGCTACATCGATCGGAGCCTGGTGGACGGCAGCGTCCGCGTCGTCCGCGTGACGGGGCTGGAGTGAGGGGATGACGGTCCGGGAGGGAGACGACTCGCCCCTGGCGTACGGATCGGACGTGCCGGCGTCCGGGGAATCCGACGGTGAAGACGGGGCCCCGGCGCCGCCCGGCGGTCCGGGCGGCGGCGACCCCGGCCCCGGGGGATGGCTGCACCGGCTCATCGAGCCGACGGTGCTCTTCCCGGTCGTCGCCGTGGTCGCGCTCGGGGCGATCTGGGGCGCCACGCTGAACCTCGTCGGCGCCGAGCGGGAGAACGCCCGCCGGGCGGCCCGGGCGACGAGCCAGGAGCTGCTGGAGACCTACGAGGCGCAGGTCGTCCGCGTCCTGCGCGAGATCGACCGGACGCTGAAGTCCGTCCAGTACGTCCACCAGGTGCAGAGCGGCGGGGAGGCGGCCCTGGAGGAGCTGGACGAGCGGGACCTTCTGCCGCCCGACCTCGTCTTCACCGTCAGCACCACGGACGACACGGGCGGGGTGGTGGCGAGCACGGCCCGGTCGGCGCCGTCGGACGTCTCGGGCCGGGAGGTCTTCCGCGCGGCCCGAGGGGTCGACTCCCTGGTGGTCGGCCGGCCCGAGCGCTCGGGCGACGACTGGCGCCTCGCCTTCGGCCGCCGCCTCACGGGCGACGACGGGGCCTTCCGGGGGATCGCCCTCGTGGAGGTCGACGCCTCGTTCTTCGTAAGCGGGTACGAGGCCGAGAAGATGGGCGATCGCGGCGTGCTGGCGGTCCTCGGCACCGACGGCGTCTTCCGGGCCCGTCGCACCGGCGAACGGGTCGGCGCCGGCGAGGGGGTCGCCTACGACTCGGTGGTCCCAGAGCAGCGGGCCGACGACACCGAGGCGGTCCTGGCGACGAACCCGTGGGACGGGGTGCGCCGGTTCACCAGCGCCCGTCAGATCTACGAGTTCCCCCTGGCCGTGGTGGTCGGGCTCTCCGAGGAAGAGCAGCTCGCTCCGGCCGAAGCGCAGGTGGACACCTACCTGCAGCGGGCCGCCGCCGGGAGCGTGGCGCTGCTCGTGGTCATCGCGGTTCTCGGACGGATGAGCTGGAAGCTGGAGAAGGTGCGGCACCGGGAGAGCGAGGCCCGGATCGCCCACGCCCGCCGCGTCGAGCACCTGGCCTATCACGACGGCCTCACCGGCCTGCCCAACCGCTCCTTCCTGAGCAAGCTCCTGGAAGACCGGGTCCGCCAGGCGACCCGGTACGGAAGGGAGTTCGCCGTCCTCTTCCTCGACCTCGACCGGTTCAAGGAGATCAACGACACCCTGGGCCACGACGCCGGCGACGAGCTCCTCCGGGAGGTCGCCGAGAGGCTGGAGGACACGCTGCGCGAGAGCGACACGGTGGCCCGCATGGGCGGGGACGAGTTCGTCGTCCTTCTGCCCGACGTCGAGGCCGAGGAGGAGGTGGCCACCGTCGCCCGGAAGGTGCTCTCGGCGGTCAGGCAGCCGTTCGAGCTGTTCGGCCACAAGTTCACCGTCACGGCGAGCATCGGCGTCAGCCTGTACCCGCGCCACGGGCAGGACGAGCAGGCGCTCATGAAGAACGCCGACATCGCCATGTACCAGGCCAAAGACGAGGGCCGGAACATCTTCCGGTTCTACTCCGAGGAGATGGCCGGGGCCTCACTGGAGCGACTCAGCCTGGAGTCGGGCCTCCGGCGGGCGCTGAAGAACGAGGAGTTCGCACTCCACTACCAGCCTCGTCGGGACCTGGCGACGGAGAAGATCACCGGCATGGAGGCCCTGCTTCGCTGGGAGCACCCCGAGTTCGGCACCGTCGAGCCCATGAAGTTCCTTCCCCTCGCCGAGGAGACGGGCCTCGTCGTGCCGATCGGGCGGTGGGTGCTGGAGACCGCGTGCCGGCAGAACGTGGCGTGGCAGGAGGAGGGCTTGCCGCGGCTGGACATGGCCGTGAACCTGAGCGCCCGGCAGTTCTTCGACGACGACCTGGCGGACGACGTGGCCGCGGCGCTCGAGGCCAGCGGCATGGAGCCGGGGCTGCTCGAGCTGGAGATCTGCGAGAGCGTCCTCGCGCGGGACGCCCGCCGGACGGTGCCGGTGCTCAGGGATCTGAAGGAGCTGGGTGTGGGCATCACCATCGACAACTTCGGCACCGGCTACTCGTCGCTCTCGGTGCTCCGCCAGTTCCCGCTCGACACCGTCAAGATCGACCGGCTCTTCCTTCGCGAGGACGGCGACCGGGAGGTCGACCACCAGGTCACCGACGCGATCCTGGCCATGGGCCGGACGCTCAGCTCGTCGGTGGTCGCCCACGGGGTGGAGACCGAGGAGCAGGCCGAGTTCCTGCGCGAGCACGCCTGCAACGAGGTCCAGGGATTCTACTACAACGAGCCGGCCCCGGCCGACGCCTTCAGGGAGCTGCTCGCGTCTGAGGCGCTCGCGGGAGCGGGGCAGGGCCCGCCCCGGGGTGAAAATCCTGCAGGCGGCTGAAAGAGTTTCCGGGTCGCGCCCGGCCGGCCCTGCCTCCCCGACCGCGGGGCCGCCGTCCAGATCCCCTTCCAATCCCCTTTTGCTACGTGAGTTACGGCCGAGCGCCCCTCTCCCGGGTCGCGGACGTACGGCGGTTGCAGCGTAGCGGACCGACGGGACGTCCCGCCATCCGCTTCACGGGGGGCGACCCCTCGACGCCGGAGAGATCGACGCACGCGAGAGGACGAGACATGCCGATCACCGTGGGAGACTATCGGTTCCGGGGGCCCTACTCCCGGCTGGCCATGCTGGAGGGGCGGCCGGGCGTCTGGGCCGTGCTCGACGGTCGGAGCGTCCCTCCGGTCGCCGTGGGGGCCGCCGAGAACGTGAGGGAGGCGGTGGAGGACCACCCCGCCCGCGCCTGCTGGACGCGTCGCTGCGCCCGGCCCGCGGTCGCCGTCTTCTACAGCCCGATGGGGGCCCGCCGCCAGCGCCTCGTGCGGGAGCTCAGGGGGCGGTACGAGCTGCCCTGCCTGTCCGACGGGGTGACGCTCCCGGCGCCGCGGATCCGCGAATCCGCCGGGGGATCGACGCCCGGACCGTCGGCGGGGGAGGTCGAGGAGGCCGCCGGCCGCGTCGCCTGAGGCGAGGCCGGGCGGGGCGGACGGCTCCCGGAATCAGGACAGGATGTCCCCGTCCGCCGGCATCTCGTACAGCTCCAGGCGGCTCATGGGCTTGCCGCCGTGGTCGACCTCCTCCACGGAGGTGACCTGACAGAAGATCTCTCCCTCGATCTGGAGCAGGTCTCCTTCGGCGACCCCTTCGCTCCGTGCCAGCAGGAGGCTCGCCCCCTGCCGCAGTCCGGTGACGGTCCGCCCCTCGCCGAGGATCTCGACGGTCACTTCTTCCCACGCGTGCATGGCTCTCCGGCCCCCTTCCTCACTAGAAATTCCGCTCCGCGTACCGCCGGGCCACCGACCAGCCCACCCCCGCCGTCACCAGGGCGGAGAGGATGCCCGCGAAGAGGGACAGCAGGCTCCCGAGCTCCCAGCCGATCCAGGCGCCGAACAGCACGCCGGCGAGCCCGAAGACGCGTCGGATCTGTGGCACGCTTCCTCCCCTCCGCAGGTCCCCGGATCCGTCCCCGAGCCGTCGCGGGACGCCTCCCCACGGGAACGGTGAATCTGGGGCCCGGCCGGTTCCGACGCACGCCGTCGGAGGACGCGTCCGGGCGCCGCCGAAGGAGGCCTCGGAGGGAGGCGGGATGCCGCGAAGCCGGGCCGTCGGATACGTTGTCGGCGCACACGGACGGTCCGTCGACCCACCGGGAGATCCCGCGATGACGTCGAGGAACGAGGATTCCGAGGACGCCGGCGGGGACGTCCTGAGCCGTCGGCGCGTCGGATGGGCGCTGGCCCTGGGCGGGGCGGCGATCGTCCTCTACGAGCTGGTCGCCCTGGTGCGCTCGGCGTTCGGCGGTCCGGAGGGGATGGAGCGCGGTGCGGTCTGGACGATCCTCCTCATGATCCTCGTCACCTTCCTGACGATCGCCGGCATCGGCTGGGGCCTGTACCGGGCGGTACGGGACCGCGACCGGACGGGGGACGGGTGAGCCCGACCGCCGTCCCCCGACGTCCGGGGCGGGCGGCGGGGTCCCTGCCGTCGGCGTGGCCGATCCCGGAGACGCGTGGCTGACGACTCCGGAGGGCGGGGACCGGCCCCCTGGAGCCGGTTCGAGGAGGTCTTCCGCGCGACGTACGCCGAGCTCTGCACCTACGCCCGGCGGTACGTCGACGACGACGCCATGGCGGAGGACGTCGTCCAGGAGGTTTTCGCGGCCGTGTGGGAGAACCGGGGCGACCGTCCGCTCGCCGACCTCGGACCGGCCTACCTCTACCGGGCGGTCCGGAACCGTGCCCTCAACCGGGTCCGCGACGGCGAGCGGACCGAATCGCTCGACGCGCCGGAGGCCCCGGACGCCGAGACCTCCCTGGGGGCCCGCGACGTCCGCCGGCGCCGGGAGGTGGCGTCGGTCGTGGACGAGGCCGTCGACGACCTGCCTCCGCGCTGCCGTCAGGTGTTCCTCCTGGTCCGGGAGCGGGGCCTCTCGTACCGGGAGGCGGCCGAGCGCCTCGACCTCTCCGTCAGCACGGTGGAGACGCAGATGGGCCGCGCGCTCCGCCGCCTCCGCGAAAGCCTGGCTCCGCTGCTCGGGGACGACTGACGCCTGCCCCCGGTCCCGACGCCGGTCCGGCGTGTGGGGGTGGAGACCGACTCTCGTGTCATGACCACGAACCGGAGGGAGGAGGCCGCGTGAGCGGCGACCGACGACAGACGCTGTGGGCCCGGATCGCCCGATACCTGGCCGGGGAGGCCTCCGACGAGGAGGCCCGGCGGCTGGAGGACGGGGACGCCGGGACGGAGGAGCTCGCCGACGCCCGTCGGATCTGGCGGGCCGGGGGGGACGGCGGGTCGTGGGACGTGGAGGGGGCCTGGGCCCGGCTCGAGGACCGGGTGCGGGGGACGCCGGACCGGCCCGACGAGGGCCCGGACCGACCCGGTGATCGCCGTCCCGGGCGCCGGCGGCGGGCGGCCGCGAGGCGGTGGGCGGGACGGGTGGCCGCCGTGGCGCTGCTGGCCGCGGCCGGCTGGCTCGGCTGGCAGGTGGCGTCGGGCGGCGGGGAGCGGACGCTGACGACGGCCGCCGGCGAGCGCCTCGAGGCGACCCTCGAGGACGGAACGGTCGTGCGTCTCGCCCCGGAGAGCCGGGTGGTCGTCCCCGCGGGGGACGGGGCCGGCGAGCGCGTCGTCCGACTCCGGGGGATGGCGCTCTTCGAGGTGACGGAGGGTCCGGAGGGCCCGTTCGTGGCCCGCGCCGGAGGGCTCGACGTGGAGGTCACCGGCACCGCGTTCGCCGTGCGGGCGTTCCCCGGGGACGACGCCGAGGAGGTGACCGTCCGCGAGGGGCGCGTCCGGGTGCGGCCGGACGCCGGCGGGGACGGGGTCGCCGTGGGACCGGGCCAGAAGGCCGTGCTCCGGCCCGGAAGCGGAGCGCTCCGGGTGGAGGAGGTGGACGTCGACCGCGCGCTCGGCTGGACCGAGGGGCGCCTGGCCTTCGACGCCGTCCCCCTCGGGCGGGTCGCCCGGGCGATCGAGCGATGGTACGGGATCGACGTCACGGTGGCGGACACGGTGCTGGCGGAACGGCGGTTCACGGGGACGCTCGACGGCGCGACCGCGCGCAGGGCGGCCGCCGTCGTGGCCGCCTCGCTCGGCGCCGACCACCGGGTCGAGGGGGAGCGGGTGACGTTCTTCGCGCCCGACCCTCGCTGAACGGCGGCGCCGCGCGAGACGACGATTCCGCACCCTCGAGGGAGGACCTTCATGCATCGCTGCACGCAGACGGTCGCCGCGGGCGTGCTGGCGGCCGCCGCGCTCCTCGCCGGCCTCGCCGGCGGGACGGCGGCCCAGCAGCGGGCCTCCGGCGGCGATCCGACGGCGAGCCCGGGTCCGGTCCGGGTGACCGCGTCCCTCTCGGACGTCCCGCTTCGCCGGGCGCTCCACCGCGTCGAGGACGCCGGCGGGCTGCGGCTCGCCTACAGCCCCGACCTCCTCCCCATGGAGCGTCGCGTCTCCGTCGACGTCGAGGGCGCCACCGGACGGGAGGCCCTGCGGCGGCTGACGGACGGGCTGGGCGTCGAGGTCCGGCGGGTCGGCCGGCGGCAGTTCGTCCTCCGGCCCGCCCCGGCGGACGGGGTCGTCGCCGGGCGGGTGACGGAGGCGAGGGACGGCGCGCCGGTCCCGGGCGCCGCCGTGAGGATCGCGGACTCGGGCAGGGGCGTGCTCACGGGCGAGGCGGGGCGGTTCACGATCGACGGGGTGCGCCCCGGCCGGCACACCCTCGAGGTGACGGCCGGGGGGTTCCGGCGTGCGCGCCGCGGGGTCGAGGTCCCGGAGGGCGACACGGCGGAGGTCCGGGTGGAGCTGGAGGTCGCCAGGATGGAGGAGATCGTCGTGACCGGAACCCGGACCCGGACCGCGCGATCGCGGCTGACCTCTCCGGTCTCGGTGATGGACGCGGAGGAGATCCGACGGAGGGACGCGTCCACCGTCACCGACCTCTTCGAGGGGAACGCGCTCCCCGGGGTCGTCTCGCTCGACGCGGGGGCGGACAGCGAGTTCAACCAGCGCATCCTGATCCGGGGCGTCAGCTCCCCCTTCGCGGAGCAGAGCCCCTGCATCAAGGTGCTCGTGGACGGCCGCGAGACCCAGATGCGGGCCCTCGGGGCCGTCGGCGCGTCCAACGTCCGGCGGGTCGAGGTGATCCGGGGTCCCCAGGCCTCGACGCTGTACGGGGCCGACGCCTCCTGCGGGGTCGTCCAGCTCTTCACCCGGGACGGGAGCGAGCTCGACGACGAACGGATCACCGCCGAGGTCGGGTTCACGGCCACCGAGTCGCCCTACGTGGACGGAACGCCCACCGGCCAGTCGGTCCGGTTCGACGTGGCCGGGCCGCTCGGGGGAGGGAGCTACAGCCTGGCCGCCGGGTACGCGGACCGGGACGGCTTCGTGCCCAACGACGGCAGCGACCGCCGGAACGCCTCGTTCTCCTTCCGTCGCTCGGTCGCGGACGAGGTCGACCTGAAGGCGTCCGCGCGGTTCCTCGAGCGGGACTTCGGGCACCCGGGGTCGGCCGGGATCTGGTTCGACCTCTTCCGGGAGGACGTCCTGCCCCGCCGGATCTCCGTCGACCGCAACGACGCCCACGAGTTCCGGGTGCTGAACCTGGGGGTCACGGCCGACTGGTCCCCCACCGGGTGGTGGAGCCACCGGCTCACCGCGGGGGGCGACTTCAATCGCGTCCACACCCGGCGGCCTCCCGCGGCGGGGACGGACTCGGTCACGGTGGTGGCGGACACCCACCGGGAATCGCCGACCCTCCGGTACGTGACGACCCTGTCCCCCGACCCGTCCGGGCCGGTCGACCCGACCTTCGTGGCGGGGGTGGACTGGACGAGCCGTGACTTCGAGCGCACCCGCTCCGACTTCGTGGAGACGGACGGGACCCGTCAGCCCACCCGCTCGGGGATCGTCGAGACGTCGGGCCACACGGAGAGCGCGGTGTTCGGTCAGCTCCAGGTGGGCTTGGGCGAGCGCCTGACCGCGACGATGGGGGCGCGTGCGGACCACCACGGCAACTTCGGCGAGCAGTACGGCGACTGGTCGGTCAACCCCCGCGTCGGCGTGGCCTACGTCGTCGACCTGGGCGGGGGGGCGATGCTCAAGCCCAGGGCGTCGTGGGGCACGGGCATCAGCGCCCCTCCCACCTTCGCCCGGGACGGCGTGCCGCCTTCCATCCTGCCGAACCCGTCCATCGCGCCGGAGCGGACCGAAGGCTGGGAGGTGGGCGCGGACGCGGACCTCGCCGGCGGGGACGTCCACGCCGAGGCCACCTACTACCGGCAGACCACCGAGAACGCCATCGTGGAGGAGGTCGTCTCGTTCCCGGCCCCCTTCCGCCTCGAGAACACCGGCACGGTCTCGAACGACGGGGCCGAGATGATGGTGGAGTGGTCCCCGGGGCTGTTCCGGGCCTCGGCCGTCTTCAACTGGATGGACAACGAGGTGGTGGACCTGCCGGAGGACGACCGGACCGCGAACCGGGAGGGCGCGCCCGTGGCGCGCCCGGTCGTTCCGCGCACCAGCGGCCGGCTGGACCTCTCGTACCGGGCGGGGCGGCTGATCGGACGCGCGCGTCCCGGGGACGCCCGCCTCGGGCTGGGCGTCGGCTACACGGGCCATCGGTGGGCCCTGGACTGGCGGCAGCTCTGGGCCGCCCGGCGTCGGGGGAGCCCGACGCTCGACCTCACCGGCTTCGCCCGATGGTTCGACGGGTTCGCCAAGGTGAACGGCTCCGCCAGCTATCGTCTGGAGGAACGGTTCACAGTCAATGTACGAGTCGATAACATCTTCGGCAGCCTCGCCGAGCCCACCCCGACCTTCGTGGTCCCGGGCCGGAGCGTGGAGGTGAGGCTCCGGGCCC
>CAYZLN010000038.1:0-11213 GCA_964479295.1 uncultured Gemmatimonadota bacterium | reverse complement strand
CCCGCGGGCCGGCCGACGCGGCGGTCGCCGCGCAGACGTATATCGTACGCGCGAGACCGGCGCGGGTGCCATCGTGGCGGCGGGAGCTGCCGCGAGGGGACCGGGCAGCGGAACGGCCGCCGCCTCACGCCCGGGGCGGGGCCGCGACGGCGACGGCGGGGACGTCAGCCGAAGGCTCTTCTCAGCCGCCTTCGCCGCGGTCCCCCTGCCGGCGTCGCCACAGGCCTTCCCCGAGGAGGGCCCCCGCGATTCCGCTCACGGCCGCCACCACGTCTCCGCGGGAGACGTCGGGATCGGTCGGGGGCCTCACGCGGTCGCGCGCGGATGGAGGATCCGGCCGAGCGCAAGAGAGGCCCCTCCGCGCAGACGCGGGACGAAGCGGGGCAGCCCCGGCCGGAGCCCGCCAGCGGCGCCCTCATCCGGGCGGACGCGCCCGACGGGACGGGAGTTCTTCAGCCGTCCGCCTCCGAGAGGCCGGGCACGACGACGCCGAGGCGCCGGAGGACGGAAAGGGCGGTAGACAGCGGCACCCGGGTGTCGTCCAGCTCGCTCGCCGCCGGATCCAGCTCCACGTTCGAGGCCTCCGACAGGTCGGCCCGGGTCAGATCCGCCCCGTTGAACTGACTTCCCTCGAGATCGGTCCCCTCGAAGTCGGCCCCGGTCAGGTCGGCCTCCGAGAATTTCACCGACCGGGCCCGGCAGTCCCGCACCTCGAGCCCCTGCAGGTTCAGGCCGACGAAGGAAGAGTGGTCCAAGACGCAGCCCTCGAACGTCAGCGTGACCCCGATCGCGGCGTCGGGCCAGTCGACGCCCATCAGACGGCAGTCGACGAACGTCGCATCGGTGAACTGGCTCCGCCCGAGTTCGGCCCGGCTGAGGTCGCAGCGCTCGAACCGGCAACGCTCGAAGGCGCACTCGTCGAGCCGCCCCCCGGAGAGGTCGCAGCCGGTGAACTCGGAGGCCGTGAAGTCGACGTCGACCAGCGTCCGTCCGCTCCAGTCCGCGTTCTCGAACCGGGCCTCGAAGAACGACGAAAGGGGAGGAGGGACCGGCGCGTCCGCGGGCTCGTCGGCTGGGGACATCCTTCTCCTCCGGAAACGGTCCTCTGCGCTGCCGCTGCGCCGACGCAGGGCTGGCCCCGGACGAGCGAACGAGCCAGCCCCCGCTCGGCCGCCGGCGCCTCCCCGGGGCCCGGCCCGGAGCCGGTCAGGCATGGAGGGCCCGGACCGGGACGTCGGCCAGCAGCACGGTCGGGACCCGGGCCGGGGCCGGCACCGGGTCCCCCTCCTTCACGCACTGGCCCGATCGTGCCCGCCGCGGCGTCGACGCCACGCCGGTCAGCCTCTCGCCGAGCTCGGCGAGGGTGACCACGAATCGAAACGGAGTCACACGGCAGCCTGCCCGCCCCCGCTGCAGGAGACGCGCCTCCGACACGTCGACGACAGCCGTTCCGTTTCGGTAGCGGGCGCCGGAGACGCCCGTGCAGTGTATCACTTCGGGGGCGGCCGAACGAAGCGCCTCGACGTCGTCCGCCCCCCCCTCCACCTCCAGCGCGCTGCATCGGACCCGCGGGACCCCTCGGTGGGTGCCGGCCTGGGACAGCCCACTCGGCTCCGACGACCGCGTCAGCGCCGTGGCCCGGTCCAGGGGCGCCGGCGCCGCCCGACCCCCGTCCACCAGGACGACACGCGCCCCCGGCACCCCCTCCGCGTCCACCGGGTCGCCCCGGGGCAGGTACGCCTCCACCTGGAGATGGGGCGGTCCGAGGACCCGGCCCGGTTTCCACGCGACGGCTTCCTCGGCCGCGTGTCCCACCAGCTCGTGGAAGAGGACCGCGGCGGGGGTCGGGGCCAGCAGGAGATCGGCGGCGTGTCCGACGCCGACGTCCCGGAGCGGCCGTCCGGCTCCCCCCGACGTCTCCCGCACCATCCCGGCGGCGTTCCGGAGGATCCCAGGCACGGCCCGGAGCCGGGGGGTGCCGTCGTTCACCGTCCGGTCGCCCCCCTCGCGCCCGACGAGGACGTCGACCCAGAGGGTCGTCCGCTCCTCGACGGTACCCTCGCTGTTGTTGTAGTGTCGTCGGCGCGCCTCCACCGTCACCACCGCCCGGAGGCCGTCGGGCGCCCCTTTCGGCACCAGCGCCCGGCTCCAGCGGTGGAGGGTTCCCGGGTCGAGCTCGATCCGCGGCGGGTCGCCGGGGCCCACCTCGCCCGCGGCGCCCGGGGTCAGCGACCAGCTCCACGTGCGGGTCCTGGGCTCCAGCCGGCGGGTGAAGGTCGTCTCGCGATCCGTCGGCCGCCCGATCCACCCGCCGTCCCCGCCGGGGAGATAGGCCCTGACGGTGCGGCTTCGGTCCACGCGCCGCTCCCGGTACGGTCGCGTCACGGGCCCGGACCTCCGTCGTCCCCGACCGGCGTCGGACCGCCCGGCCGCCCCGTCCGGAGCGCGAGGCGCTCCTCCGCGTCGCCCGTCGTCCACCACTCGAGGTCCGGCGTGCGCTCGAGGAGCGCGCGGGACGCCTCGGCCGCCATGGCCTTGGCGACGTGGCGACCCACGCAGGCATGCTTGCCGAGGCCGAGGCCCATGTGGCGGTCTACGTTCTCCCTCCAGGGATCGAACCGGTCGGGGTCGGGAAAGCGGCGCGGGTCCCGGTTGCAGGCCGAGACGAGGACCAGCACCAGATCGCCCGTCTCAAGCTCCTTTTCGCCGAGCTCGCAGTCCCGCGCGACCGTCCGGGGGACGTAGCTCCCCTCCTGCAGGCGGATCGTCTCGTCGGCCGCAGCGAGCAGCGCCGCCGGCTCGGAGGCAAGCTTTCGCCGCGTCCGCCGGCGCGCGCCTCCCACGGCCCGCAGGAGGGCGGCGGGGAGATCGCGGCGCACGCTGACGGCCAGGGTCTCGAAGAACCCGCAGATCAGGTCCGCCCGTCCCTTGGGCGGCAGGTCGGGCGTGTCGGGGCGGTGGAGCCAGGCCAGCAGGCCCGACGACCCGTCCCCCGGTCCGGATGGCTCGGAGCGCGCTATCTCCCGGGCCCGCTCCAGGACGAGCCGGGCGGCCGCCCGCGCGCGATCGCCGGCCGCCCCGTCCCGGTCGGCGAGCCGGCGGGCGACCCGGATCGCGGCCACGAGCTTCGCGCCCGCCTCGAGGCCGACCCCGGTGGCACCGCACACGGCGCGGTGCTGGTAGGGGCGCACGTACCGGTCGATCGGGTCCACCGCGGAGCCGACCGGAAGGTCCGACGCGATCTGGCGGGCCGCGGGGCGGAAGACCGACCGGGCGAGCTCGGCGGACCGGGAGACGCTGAAGGCCCGAGCCATCACTGATCGCAGCCGCCTGTGTCGCGCCTCCGGGGCGGCGATGAAGGCGTGCAGCCGGGACAGGTCGGGCTCGAGCCGTTCGTACACGGCGGTGTCGAACCGCTCGTCGTCCCGGAGGACGCGGGCCCCGAGCTCCCACCGGCGGACGATCCACGCCCCGGTTTCCGGCTGGCGCGACACGGGGTCGAGGGCGGGCTTCCGGCCGGGGCCTGGACGGCCGGAGGGGTCGGCCGCCTCCCGAGCCTCCTCCGAGGGCCCGCGGCCGGCGGGTCCCACGGTCACGAGACCCGTCCCTCCGGCGTCCGACGACCGTCGGGCGGAGTCTCGTCCTCCCTGCCTCCGGCGACGGCCTCGAGGAGCCGCCAGACGCCGCCGGGCGAGGAGAGTGCGGCGGCGATCCGTCCGGCCTGGCGTCGGAATCCGTCCCCATGCCGTGCGAGGAGGTCCGCGGCCCCGGACGTCCGGGCCGGCAGCCGCGCGCGACGGACCACCTCCTCGGCATGCTCGAGGGCGTCCGCCGGCCGGCCTTCGGCCTCGGCGACGACCGCGTGGAGCGCGTGCGCCTCGACGACCGCCTCCTCCCCGCGGCCCGCCACCGCGTCAGGCGTCGCGTCGAACCGGCGCAGCACGTCAGCGGCCGCCCCGACGTGGCCCGACCGGACGAGACGACCCGCGGCCCGCAGGGGATCGACCGGGCTGCGCTGCCAAGCCAGCGAGCGGGCCCGGGCGAGCGTCTGCTCCCCCACCTCCTCCGGCGTCAGGATCCGATCCTCAAGGACCAGCACGTCCGCCCCGGACAGCAAGAACTGTCGCACGGCGTCCTCCGGGGTTTCCACCAGCGGCTCCCCCAGGGTGTTGAACGACGTGTTCACGACGACCGGGAGGCCGGTTCGCCGGCCGAAGGCCTCGATGAGCCGGTGCCAGCCGGGGTGGAAGTCCGCGGTGACGAGCTGGTAGCGGACCG
The DNA here is from genome assembly GCA_964479295.1 of uncultured Gemmatimonadota bacterium. Classification (GTDB taxonomy): domain Bacteria; phylum Gemmatimonadota; class Gemmatimonadetes; order Palauibacterales; family Palauibacteraceae; genus CAYVFM01. Next base: position 6,935 of record CAYZLN010000038.1, on the reverse strand, counting down.
TCCCGTCGACGTGGCGTAGCCCCTCCAGCCTCGGGTCGCGGGTCTCCCCCACCACCAGCATGTACGGGTCGAGGGCGGAGCGCCGTGGGAGGGCTCCGAGGACCTCCGCCAGTCCCTCGCGCGTCCCGCTCACGCCGAACGGCCTGTAGGGCTCGCGGAACTTCACGCTCCGGTTGAGCCGGTCGGCCACCGCCTCGGCGCGAGGATCCGCCACGATGCTCCTCGCCCCCAGCGCCCGCGGGCCCCACTCCGAGCGGCCGGAGAACCAGCAAACGATCTCGCCGTCCGCGGCGAGGCGGGCGGCCGTCTCGGCCGGCCGCCCCGAGCGGGCGCCGTCGGCGAGCCCGTAGGAGGCGATCGCATCGTCGATCCGCCGGGGCCCGTAGCGCCTGCCCGTAAAGGGGGAGAACTCGCGCGTCGGGCAGGGCCGGGCCTCCCCCCCGGCTCTCGTCCACCCGTAGTAGGCGAGCCCCACCGCGGTGCCGTCGTCCGTGGCCGCCGGATGAACGAAGACGTCGTCCCAGCCGCTCTCCCGCAGGGCGCGGTTCGCAAGACAGTTGAGCGCGACGCCGCCGGCGTAGCAAAGGTGCCGGGCGTCCGAAGTCCGGAACAGCCCGGCCGCGGTGTGGAGGACGGCCGCCTCCAGCTCGTCCTGGGCCTTGCGGGCGAGGTCCGCCGCCGGTTCCTCGTCCCACGGGATCGGCGCGAACTTCGCCCGCAGGCCGTCGATGTGCCGGGGCTCGAACCCTTCGTAGCCCGGCCGTACCCGGAGCCCCGGGACGCCGCAGAAGAAGTCGTCGAGGGCGCCGAGCCGGACGACCGCGTCGCCCGAGTCCTCCAGTTCGAAGAGACGGGGCCACTCGGGGCGCGCCCCCCCCAGGCCGGCCAGCCCCATGAGCTTGCCGGCCGCCGGCCGCCCGCCCTCGGCGAGGCCGAGGAGGCCGGCGAAGACGTTGTAGAAAGCCCCCACGCTCAGCCGCTCCGGGTCGCCCCGGAAGCGCCTCAGCGTATCCACCCCCTGCGGCGTCGCCTCGAACCACGTGCACCGCTCGAACCCGCCGTCCGGGAGCCCGTGGCCGCGCTCGTCGACCACGAGGACGGCCGCCTCCTCGAAGGGCGCGGTCGCCCAGGCCGAGTACGCGTGCGCCAAGTGGTGGCCGGGGACCGGGATCTCCACCATCCGCGAGCCCGGGAGCGGGAGGCTCCGGAGCAGCTCCTCCCGGCACGGCCCCGTCGACCGGCCACAGGCCACGAGGTCCACGTCGTCCAGCGCGACCCCGCCCGTCTCGAGCACGTAGCTGATCGCGCGGAAGGGCGGAACCACTTGGCCGCTCGGGTCCCCGGCGTAGAATCCTTCCGACCGCTTCCGTCGGTCGAGGCGTTCCTCGGCCACGGCGGAGACGATCTCACCGTCCCGCAGCAGGCAGGCCGCCCGGTCGTGGTTCGACATCGCGACGCCCAGGACGAGCCCGGGCTCCGGCCGGCGCCCCTTCCCCGTCATCCGTTCGCGAGCCGCGCGAAGAGGCGGCGCAGGGCCGGCCGGTTCGGCGAGGTGACCGTCCCCACGGGCCCAGTGCGCTCGCGGTGCCGCAGGCACTCGGAGATGACGAGCTGGCTCATGAGATAGGCGGTGAAGACCTGGGGCCGGGTCAGCGACTGCGGCCGGGCGACCGGGTAGCCACCGGACTCCTGGGCGTCCCCGAGGTCGTCGACGATCTCCAGACCGTAGGCGTCGGCGTTCTGCTGGTAGTGGGTGCCGGGGTGGGGGCAGAAGACGTAGGTGTTCACGTCGTCCACCGCCCCAGTCATCAGGAGGTTGTAGATGGAGGAAAGGGAGGTGATGAGCGTGTCCACGGTCTCGGTCGGCGCGCCCACGATCCACTCCAGGTGAACCTTGAGCCCCTGGCGGCGGGCGGTCTCGACGGCGTCCAGGACGGTGTCCAGTTGCTGTCCCTTGCCCATCTCCTTGAGGACCGAGTCGTCGGGGTTGTCGAGGCCCAGGAAGACCCGGTCGGTGACGGGGGCGAGCAAGCCGGCGGCGTCCGCGTCGAGGACCGAGGCATGGGTGTAGACCCCGTCGAGGCGGACGTCGCGTTCCCCCAGGACCTCCGTCACCCCCTTCACGTGGTCGTCGTCCAGGGTGAAGATTTCGTCCTCGAGGAAGGATACCCGGGCCACCGAGCCGACGGCCTCGTCCAGGGCGTCGATCTCACGGCCCACACGGGCCGGGGACTTGGTGCGGTAGCTCCGCCAGTTCGGGACCCCGGCGCAGAACTTACACTGGAAGCGGCAGCCCAGGCTGGTGCGGAGGGAGAACGGAAGGACGCTCTCCCCCGGGTCCCGACCCCTGCGGTCGAAGTAGAGTTCGACCCCGGGTCCGAGGAGGTGGAACGCCGGGAGGGCCGGCTCGTTCAGGTCCTCGACCCGGGCCGCCGGGGCGTCCCTGCCCCGGTCCGTCCCGAGGGACCGCCGGGTGAGGAGGTAGGGATGCTTCTCCTCGGCGCCCTCCGCCCCGTGTGCCAGCAGGTCGGCGACCACCCCCGGCAGGACCAGGTCCGTCTCCCCCAGCACGGTGAAGTCCAGCTCGGGGGCCTTCTCCAGCAGACGGCTCCGCATCGAGGTCGCTAGACGGCCCACCACCCCGATCGCGCTCTCCGGGCGGCGTGCCCGGATCAGGCGGCTCACGACACGGATGCCGTACAGCCCGGAGGTGCTCCGGCTCGCGATGAAGGGGTCGGACGAGAAGATGTAGACGTCGGCGGACCTCGCCTCGAGGAGGTCCTCCAGCAGAGCGGGGTCCCGCGCCTCGTCGAAGCTGACGAATATGTTCTGCAGGGGAAGGAGCTCCACCTCGAAGCCCGCGTCCTCCAGCGCGCCGGCCGTTACGAGGGCCGGCGAATCCCAAGGCTCCTCCCGCGGGTACCGGGGCGAGATGGCGGTGCGGAACGTCGGTCGGCGAAAGGGTGTGAGGACCAGCACCCTGGGGGTCCCGCTCACGGGTCCACCTCCGGGTTCTCGCCGACGGGGAGAGACAGGGCCCTTCGGAGCTCCCCGGGCCAGGTCCGGAGCGGGATCCCCCGCTCGCTCAGCTCCGTCAGCGTCGTCCTCCCCTGCCGCCGCAGCTCGCCCTCGAGCGCTTCAGGCTCGGAACCGTCCCGGAGGACGAGCCGCTCCAGCAGCTCCGAGAGCACCTCGCCGCCCCGCACCACCGTGCCCCGCCAGCGCAGCTCGCAGCCCTCCTCCCCCAGGAGGAGCCGCAGCGCGGTGGGGCCGGTGCCCAGGGTTCGGCACTCCCGGAGGCCCTCCCCGCCCCGCCGGGGTCGGGGGGACGGCGCGCAATGGCGGGCGGCTTCCGAGCGATCGACGAGGGGACAGAGCTCGTCGGCGCCGGTGACCGACCCGGAGAGGGCGTAGGCCCGGGCGCGGGAGCCGCCCCCGCAGAGATCGACGGCGGGACATCCGGCGCAACCTCCTGCCAGGTGCTCGACGCCCAGGGCGCGCAGGCGTGCCAGCAGAGACGCCTCGTGCCAGACGGTCTCCAGAGGCGTCCGGCGGACGTCGCCGCACACCATCTCCGGCACGCCGGCGTAGAGCACCGACGGGTACACCTTCCCGGTGGCGTCTACGGCCAGCTCGGCCACCCCTCCGACGTCCCCGCACGCCCGGCTCTCGCCGTAGGGCCGCTCCCGGAGGGGGCTCCGGTAGCCCCAGACCTTCTCCGCCCGGCGGAGATCCACCCCCTCCTCGGCCAGGGGCAGGTAAAACTCCCACGGCGCGGGCACCGAGATCTGCATCGCCGGGAAGGCCCCGTCCAGCTTCTCCCGGGTCAGCTCCGCGAAGAACCGGCTCCACCGGGGATACGGGATCTCGAACTGCTCTCGGCGCTCCTTCCCGTACCCGCCCGGAAAGAACTTGATGGCCACCATGCCGCCGGCACCGAGCTCGTCCGTCACCAAGCGGTAGGTCGCCCGGGCGTCGTCGAGGGTCGGGCGGGTGAGGGTGAAGTTCACCGAGTTCTCCAGCCCCGAGTCGACCACGGCCTCGATGCCCTCGACGACCTTCCCGAAAAGCTGCTCGGGATCCCTCCGCGTGGCGTCTACCTGCTTCCTGAGGTGGCTCATCCCCTCGGGGGTGGAGCCGTCGAGACTGACGTTGACCGCCAGGTCCGGGCAGCGGTCGACGAGTTGTCCGAGGGTGTCTCGGCGGTCGAAGAAGAGCCCGTTGGTGATGACCGAGACCTTCCAGCCCGGGAGACCGCAGGCGTGCTCGAGGAGCTCGATGATGTCGGGCCGGGTGAAGGGCTCGCCTCCCGCCACGGCGAGCGACATCGTGCCGATCCGGTGGAGCCCGTCGATCGTCGCCTTCAGCTCCTCCGTGTCGAGCTCGTCGGGGAGCCTCGGCCCGGAGGAGGCGTGGCAGTGGTCACAGGCCAGATTGCAGGCGTTGGTGACGTTGAGATCGACGTGGACCGGTCCCATCAGGTAGGGGGAAGGGGGCGGGTCCCCGGCCACGGGCAGGGTCCTGCTGTCGAGTGCACCGCGTTCCATGAGCCGCCGGATGGGGAGAGAAGAAGGGGGACCGGGGGGCGCTCCCCCCCGGCCGCAGCTCGGGCGGGCGAGGCGCCGGCAGGAGCGGGGGGCTATTCCTGCTCGGCGATGTCCCGGGCCCGGATCTTCGGTCCTTTCCGGGGGGGCTTCTTGTACTCGGGGGCCAGCTCCACCTGCAACTTGACGTCCGCGACGTCCAGGTCGTCCGAGGTCTTCTGTACCTCTGCCCGGATGGCGTCCCGGATCTCGTCGAGGAGCTGGGACGGGAGCTCGGTCGGCTCGGCCCGGGCGTCCCTCTCGAAGGCCTCGAGGGCGTCCAGGTTGATCGTGCGGTTCCACTGCATCGAGTCGACCCGGCTGACGTCGAAGGAGGGGTTGGATCGGGCCATCTGACGCGCGCTCCTTTCGTCCTCGGGGAGAAGGGATCGTCCGGGTCGGGACAAGCGGCCCGAGACGATATTGGGAATATGACTGTTGTCGTATTTCAATGTACTGTCGCTTCGCCCCCTGTCAAGGGCCGTGCTCCGCTCCCTGATCGGCGGAGTTCCCGGGGGCGGTCCCGCCGGCGCGACCTCCGCCTCGTCGACCGTTCCGGAACCGGGTGGGCGCGTCCGTCCAACTCGGGTGTCGGGGCCCGAGCTATTCCGGGCCCGGAGCCGCGGCCGCACGGGCGTCCCGGTCGGATGCTGCCACCGGAAGGCCCACGCACGCCCGGTTGAAGTCGACCCGGAACTCCGGGTCCCCGGCGGCGCGGAAGCCCCCCGCGCCCCTCTCGCCCCCCGCTACCAGCCTCCGGACCCCCCCGGCGGCGGCCCCCGTGGCCAGATGCCTCCCCAGGCAAGCGTGGCTCCCCCGGCCGAAGGCCAGAGAGGATTCCTCGCGGTCGATGTCGAAGGCCTCGGGTCGTGGGTGCCGGGAGGGGTCCCGGCAGACGGCCGCGACGACCACGAGTACCGTCCGGCCCTCCGGGAGTCGGAACCCCGCGATCTCGGTCGGGCGACGCGAGCGCCTCGGGACGAGCTGATTAACCGGCTCCCAACGGGCCGCCTCCAGGACGGCGCGTCGGGCCGCGTCGGGACCGTCCTCCCGGATCCGGACCTGGAGCCGGGGCTCCTCCCTCAGCGCCAGGGCGGTGTGGACCAGCAGCCGGGCCCCCAGACCCTTCACCAACGACGCAAGCATGGGCCCGAGGAAGGCGACGAGATGCTCGTCGTCCAGGCGGTGCTCCCGCCACGTCACCGCCAAGCGGCTCAAGAGGTCCTTCCCCGGGGCCTCCCGCCTCGACTCGATGGCCTCGACGAGGCGCTCCACGAACATGGTGCCCGCGACGTGGCGCCGGGCCGGATCGTCGTCGTCCTCGGCGATCCGCGTCACCTCCCGGAGCCGCCGAAGCTGCTCCTCCTCCATCCCGAGCCACCGGCGCGCCAGGGCTCGAGCCAGCGGCCGGGCGAACTCCGCGACGAGGTCGCACCTCCCCCCCGGCGGGAGGGGACCGACCTCGTCCAGAGCCGACTGGACCGGTCGTCCGCCCGCCGTCTCGTGGTCGAGCAGGGCCTCGCGGAGGGCCTTCCGGACGCTCCGATGGACCCGGGGCGGCAGCTCGAAGCTGGAGTCGAGGGGCAGGGGGCTGGGCCGGAACCGGCGATAGACGTCCGTCCCCAGCGCGTCGTCGCGCAGCGCCTCGACGGCGGCCTCCCAGCCCAGGATCAGCCAGGCCTCGGCCGGCGGATACCGCCAGACCGGCGACCGGCGCCGGAGCCGGCGCCACCAGGCGTGGGGTGCCGACCGGAAGTCGGCGCCGAAGAGCTCCTCGGGCGTCGTGGGAGGCACGTCCATGCTGGCCCCGGTGCGGGGTCGGGGTTCCGCCGTCCACGGGACCGGGGCGTCGAGCGGCGCTCGGGGATGGGCTGGAGGCCGCCTGCCGTCCGCCGGGGCCCGTACGTACCTGCGCCAAGATACCCTCGGAGGTCCGGTCTCCGAAAGACCCGGCTGCGACGGTCCGACCGAGGCGGCCCGAGCCGACCCGGGCAGGGACGCCGCGGCCCGCACGGCGCGCGGACGCCCGTCTCGTCGTCCGGGGCCCCGAAAGGCCGCCCCCCTCCAGGCCGGCGGAGCCCGGCGCACCTCCGGAGACGGCCCACGGCTGCGTCCCGTGGAGCCCGCCCGGGACGCGCAGCCGTAGCGACGGCTACCCGCCTCCCCCGCCCTCCTGCAGCTTCCCCCGCTCCATGAGGCTCGTGTAGCGGCCGTCGCCCAGCACCACGTGGTCGCGCACCGGGATGCCCAGGATCTCGCCGCTGGCCACGAGCTGACGGGTGACCTCGAGGTCCTCCGGCGAGGGCTCCGGGTCGCCGCTCGGGTGGTTGTGGACCAGGATGAGGCTGGCGG
>CAYZLN010000037.1:8748-11431 GCA_964479295.1 uncultured Gemmatimonadota bacterium | reverse complement strand
CCCTTCCGGTGGCCCTCCTTGAGCTCCCGGTAGTGGCTCACCGTCTGGCGCATGCGCTCCCTGAGCTCGTCGTCGACGTCCCGGACGATCCGGCCGGGAACCCCGGCCACCAGCGTGTCCGCCGGCACCTCCATCCCCTCGGTGACCACCGCCCCGGCCGCCACCAGCGCCCCCTCCTCGACGACCGCCCCGGAGAGCACCACGGCCCCCATCCCCACCAGGGCGCGGTCCCGGATCTCGCAGCCGTGGACGATGGCCCGGTGGCCGATCCCGACCTCGTCGCCGATGACGCACGGCCGGTCGACGTCCACGTGGACCATGGTGAGGTCCTGGACGTTGGTCCGATCGCCGATCCGGATCGGCGCGATGTCGCCCCGGAGCACGCACTGGTACCAGACGCTGGCCTCCTCGCCCAGCTCCACGTCGCCCACGACGTCGGCCGAGGGGGCGACGAAGGCGCTGTCGGGGACGCGGGGCGAGGCGGCGGTCTCCAGCTCCTCCCTGAAGCTCATGGACGTCGTCCTTTCCGTGGGATCGCGGTCGTCAGCGAGCGGCGTGCGACTGCAGGAAGCCGCGCAGCCCCTCCAGCACCCCCCGGGCGTAGGCCTCCCGGAAGCCCTGCGTCCGGAGGGCCGCCTCGTGGCGGGGGATCATCATGAAGGCGCCCTCGGTGAGGACGGTGGGCATCCACGACTCCCTGGGCAGGGCCAGGTTGCCCCAGCGCACGCCCCGGTCCCGGAGCCCCATCGTCCGGAGCATCCCCCGCTGCACCTGTCGTGCGAGGCGGCGTGCGTGGGGGTGGAAGTAGTAGGTGCTGGTCCCCTCCCGGCCGAAGGGGCGGAGCCCGTCGGGGAGGGCGTTGTTGTGGATCGACACGAGCAGGTCGGCCCCGGCCGCCCGGGCGCTGTCCCGTCGCTCGTAGAGGCCGACGGCGGCGTCGGTGTCGCGCACCAGCACCGGCTCGGCGCCGGCCTCCTCCAGGAGCCGGGCCAGCTCCCGGGCCACCCCCAGGTTCGCCTCCGCCTCGGTGAGGCCGGTCGGCCCCTCGGCGCCCACCGGGGGGTGGCCCGGGTCCACCGCCACCCGCACGCCGCGGAGCGGATCGCCGCCGTCGATCTCCGGCGGGCGGTGGACGTCGAGGACCAGCGTGCCGGGCTCCCCGGGCGCCGGGAGCGGGCGCTCGCGGCGGGCGTCGTCGTCCGGCCCCGCAGCCGCCGGGCCGCCCACGTCGTCGCGCCTCTCCGCCGGCGCCCGGCCAGCGTGCGAACCCACGTCTCCCCACCCCAGGTCCCAGCCCCAGACGGGCTCGGCGAGACGGACGGTGAGCGTCCAGCGCGGGCCGGGCTCCTGGCTCCACCGGAGGCCGCGGAGGAGCGGGTCGTCCGGGCCGTACAGCATGCGCTCTGTGGCGCCGAGCCCGCCGTGGACCACGAGGCGCAGCGACCGGGGCCCCGCCGGCTCGGCGTGCGCGGGCAGCCGGCGGCCCACCGGAACCCGCACCCGGACGCGGTCGTCGCGGGGATCGGCCGAGACCCGACCGACGGCGGCGGTCGGGGCCGCCCGGTCCGCCCGCAGCTCCTCCGGCGGGCCCACCCGGAGGTCCTCGGCCGCCACCCAGGCGTGGAGGTCGGGGCCCAGCCGGAGCCGGATCCGGTCGCCGACGCGGCGGTCGACCGGCGCCGCCGACCCCGGCGGGAGGCGCCACGCGTAGGACCCCCGGGGCGAGGGACGCCCGGGCACGGCGCCCGCCGCCCCGTGCACCGGGTCGGGCTCCTCCGCGATCGTCCCCGTCGGCGGGCGGCGGGGGTCCAGCACGAGCACGGCCGTCCCCCCGCCGGCCGTGGCCGTGTCCCGGCCGTCGGTGGCCGTCAGCTCGATCCACACCGGAGCGGCTCCGCCGGGCAGGGTCCGCGGGTGGGTCCCCGCCCCCTCCGTCCCGTCGCGCGGACGTCGGGGCGCGCAGCCCTCGGACGGAGGCCGCCCGCCGTCGACGGCCGAATCCGCCGGCGCACCCGCGGCCCGCGCCAGCCGGCCCAGCTCCACCCGGAGCCGGTAGCGGCCGGGGGACGTCTCCTCCAGGGGGAAGCGGACGGCCGGCACGGGGTCCCGGAGCGCCAGCTCGGCGGCGAGGGCGTCGGCGGACGGCGGCCCCGCCCCGGCGCGACCGACGGGCGGGCGGACCTCCACCCGGGCCTCCAGCCCCGGTGCGGCCCGGACCGTGTGCTCCATCACCGCGTCCGGCGGGCCCCAGCGCTCGGCCAGCCCGGAGAGCGCCGCCGTGTCCACCCAGACGCTTCCCTCGCCCTCGTAGGGCCGCGGCGGGAGCCGGACGGAATGCTCCAGGGAATCGACCTCGCCGCCGACCCGGGCGACGAGCCGGTACCGGGCCGTGTCGCCCGCGGACCGCTCGGGCACCGGCAGCCACGCCAGGAAGGAGCCGTTGGGGTTCACCTCCACGGGGCGGCCGTCGATGGAGAGCTCGGCGGCGCCGGTCCCGGTGGTCCCGAAGATGAAGTTCGAGTCGGTGGCGGCGATGGGGTCGCCCGCGTCCGGGTAGGCGACGTACAGATCGAGCTCGCCCCGGACCTCGGGGATGTCGGGCAGCGCCGGGGTCGGGGCGGTCTCCGGCCCGGGGCCGGGGGCGCAGGCGGCGAGGACGAGCGCGGCGGCCAGGGCGAGACCC
>CAYZLN010000037.1:6956-8648 GCA_964479295.1 uncultured Gemmatimonadota bacterium | reverse complement strand
GCGACGCCGGCCGAGGCCGCCACCACGGTCTTGCCCAGCGCCAGGGCTCCCACCAGGAACATGCCTCCGAAGAGCAGCGACGCCGCGGCGGCCGTCCGGCCCAGGTCCCGCCCCAGGCGGGTCACCGGCTCCACCTCCACCCGTCGGCGGACCTCCCGCCATCCGGGGCCGCCGGGCCGGGCGCGCCGGTAGAACGCCTCGAGCGTCTCGTCCGACTCGGGCTCGGTGAGGAACATCACCGGAAGCCAGACGGCGGCCGCGCCGAACGCGGTCACCGACAGCCGCACCCAGAACTCCATCTCCACGCCGAGGGGAAGATAGGTGAGGAGGGCGATGAGGAAACCGGCCACCATGGCGGCCAGCTCGGCCCAGGCGTTCACCCGCCACCAGAACCAGCGGAGGATGAGCACGGCCCCCGGCCCGGTGCCGATGGCGATCATCAGCCGGAAGACGGTCCCGATGTCGTCGGCGTGGAAGGCGGCGACCCCCGCCACCGCCACGATGAGCACCGAGGCGACGCGGCCCAGGGCCACGAGACGCTCCTGGGAGGCGTCGGGATGCACGAAGCGCTGGTAGAGGTCGCTGACCAGGTAGCTCGCCCCCCAGTTGATCTGCGTGGAGACCGTGGACATGAAGGCCGCCAGGAAGGAGGCGACCACCAGCCCCAGCAGCCCCGTGGGCAGGTACTCGAGCATGAGCATCGGGTAGCCCATCTCCGGGTCCTCGAGGCCCGGGAAGATCACCATGGCCGCCAGCCCGGCCAGCACCCAGGGCCAGGCCCGGACCACGTAGTGCAGCAGGTTGAAGAGCCAGGCGGCCTTCTCGGCGTCGGCCTCGGTGCGGCAGGCCGACAGCCGCTGCACGAACTCCCCCCCGCCGTCCGAGCGGCGGAACATCCACCACTGGATCCCCAGGTAGGCGAGGAAGGTGCCGAAGGGGAGCCCCCCCTCTCCGGGCCGGGGGACGAAGCGGAGGGCGTCGCCCCGGCCGGCCTCGACGATCCCCCGCCTCAGCTCCGCCAGGCCGCCGATGTCGGCCACCGCGAAGCCGGTGACCAGCAGGGCGCCCCCGAGCGCCAGGGCGAACTGGAAGAAGTCCGTGGCCACCACCCCCCAGAGCCCGGAGAGCGCCGCGTAGACGAGGACGAAGACGCACAGCGCCACGACGATCCACAGCCTGGGGTCCCCGGGCAGGGCCGCGGGCACGGCCTCGAAGAGGCCCAGGGCCCGGATGACCTTCCGCATCGCCAGCATCGCGTAGCCGATGGCGACGCAGTTGATGGGCACGGCGAAGAGGAAGGCCCGCGTGCCCCTCAGCACCGCCGCCGGCCGGCCGCCGTAGCGGATCTCCGTGAGCTCGGCGTCGGTCACCACCTCGGCGCGGCGCCAGAGCCGGGCGAAGAGGTAGATGAGCAGCAGGTGGGCGAAGGCGAAGGCCCACCACTCCCAGTTCCCGGCGATGCCCCTCCGGGCCACCAGGCCCGCCACGTAGAGGGGGGTGTCGACGCTGAAGGTGGTGGCGGCCATCGAGGTGCCCGCCAGCCACCAGGGGAGCGACCGGCCGCTGACGAAGAAGTCGACCAGGCTGCCGCTGGCCCGCTTCGAGAGCCACACCCCCAGCCCGAGGGTGAAGGCCATGTAGCCGCCCACCACCCCCCAGTCCAGCGCGCTCATGCGGCCGGGATCACGGCGG
>CAYZLN010000037.1:4554-6856 GCA_964479295.1 uncultured Gemmatimonadota bacterium | reverse complement strand
CCAGCGGGCCGCCGCCCGCTCCATGGCGGGCTCCGACGACCAGGCGCAGGCGCCGTCGACCCCGAGCTGATCGAGGATGCGGGGATGCCCGAAGAGGACGAGGTACGCGGCCCCGCCGCCGTCCAGCGCGGCGAGCACCTCCTCGCGGCAGGCCTCCGACAGCGACGCGCGTCCCTTCCAGGCCCGGGGCGTGGCCTCCAGCGCGACGATCGTCCGGGAGGCGGAGCCGGCGCCCTCCGGCCCGGCGTCGCCCGGGGCCTCGTCGCCGTCGTTTCCGCCCTCCTGCCCGGGGGCGCCGGTCCGCGAGACGGTCCACCCCCGGCTCCGGAGCTCGTCGGCGAAGGCGTCGCCGAACCCCCCGGCCGCCACGGTGCCCTCGTCGTCGCTGACCACCGCGAGCCGGACCTCGCGCCCGCGGGCCAGCACGTCGCCGGGCCCCGGCCCCCGGGCGGACACGCACTCGACGGCGAGCTCGCCGGCCCGGGCCACCTCCCCGAGCTCCCCGGCGCCCCCCGTGTCGCGGCCGGCGCCGTGGCCCTCCTCCCCCGGACGCGGGAACCGGCGGAGGGCCTCCTCGCTCCGCTCCAGCGCCGCCGCCAGCACCCGGCGGAGCTCCGGGTCCTGCTCGGCCGCCTGGCGGACGGTCCGGACCGTCCGGGGAAGGTCGCCGGGGTAGAGGAGGAGGTCGCAGCCCGCCCGAAGCGCCCGGACGGCGAGCCATCCCTCGGTGGCGGTCTCCCCTCCGCCGCCGAAGCCCTCCATCACGAGGGCGTCGGAGATCACCAGCCCGCCGAACCCCATCTCCCCGCGCAGGAGGTCCCGGAGCACGGCCGGCTCCATCGTGGCCGGCTCCTCCCCGGCGAGGGCGGGATAGCCCACGTGCGCGGTCATCACGGCGGCGACGGTGGAGGCGGCCCGGCGGAAGGGCCGCAGGTCGTCCTCGAGCTCCTCCCGGCCGGCGCGCACCACCGGAAACGCCAGGTGGGAGTCCTCGGTCGTGCGGCCGTGCCCCGGGAAGTGCTTGGCGCATGCCGCGACGCCCTCCGCCTGGCAGGCCTCGATCCACACCTGGCCGAGCCGGGACACCTCCCCGGGGTCCGACCCGAAGCTCCGGGTGCCGACGATCGGGTTCTCCGGCTCGACGTCCAGGTCGAGCACGGGGGCGAAGACCCAGTTCAGCCCCGCCTGCCGGGCCTCCCGGGCCGTCGCCCTCGCGGCGGTGCGGACCGCCTCCTCCGGGTCGGGGTGGGCGGCCAGCCCGGCCGGCGGCGGCAGGGTGACCGCGCCCTCGAACTGCTGGCCCGCCCCGCGCTCGAGGTCGGCCGCCATCCAGAGCGGACGGTCGGCCTCCTCCCTGAGCTCCTCGGACAGCCGCCGCACGTCGGCGAGGGCGCCGCCGAAGACGATGAAGCCCCCCACGCCGTGGGCCAGGTCCTTCCGGGCCCGCTCCAGGGCGGACTCCGGCTCCTCGATGTCCAGCCGCACCGCCTCGAGGAAGAGGCGGCCGACCCGCTCGGTGACCTGTTCGTCTGTGTCGCTCATGATCTCCGCGTCTCCGGGGTTCGATGGGCATCGTGCCGGGACTGCGCCCCCCTCCGGGCGGCGGCACGCGGGCCGTGCGGGCGCCTCCTCGGCCCGGCGCGGCTCACGCCGGCGTCCGCGTCCCGAGGACGCGCGCTCCCCGGGCGCCCGTGGCCCAGTGAGGAGACGACGGGACGCCCAGGAGGTGCTGGCGCGCCAGCAGCGCGAAGGCCGCCGCCTCGCGGGCGTCGCCGTCCCACCCCAGCCGCGAGAGGCGGCGGACCGGAACCGGGTCCAGCCGTTCGGCCAGACGGCGGCCGAGCTCCGGGTTCCGGGCACCGCCGCCGCACAGGTAAAGCTCGTCCACCTCTCCGTCCACCCGCCGGAGCCCGTCGGCGACGCTCCAGGCGGTGAGCTCGGTCAGGGTGGCCAGCAGGTCCTCCGGCCGCTCCCCGTCGTGGGCGTCGAGCCAGCGCTCCAGCCGGTCCGGGCCGAAGCGCTCCCTCCCGGTGCTGCGGGGGGGCGGACGGCGGAAGAAGGGATCGGACCGCCACTCGTCCAGGGCCTCCGGCAGGACCTCGCCCGCCGCCGCCCGCTCGCCGTCCCGGTCCATCCGCAGCCGGCCGCCGCTCAGCCGTGCGGCCGCCGCGTCGAGCAGCGCCGTGCCCGGGCCCGTGTCGAAGGCCGCCGGCCGGGACCCGTTCTCCCCGTCCGGGTCGCCGCCTCCCGGGGGGAGGACGGTGAGGTTGCCCATCCCCCCGAGGTTCTGGATCCCCCGCGT
>CAYZLN010000037.1:2086-4454 GCA_964479295.1 uncultured Gemmatimonadota bacterium | reverse complement strand
GCTCCAGCAGCGCCGGGTGGATCCACTGGGCGATGCGGTCGGCGTGCGCCCGGTCGTGGTGGGCCGCCCCGCGCAGGAGCTGGTGCAGGGCCACAGCCTCGCCGTCCACGACGCCCTCCCGGTGCCAGTCGTCGCCGGCGACCCCCTCCAGCGCCTCCAGCGTGCGCTTCCGCTCCTCCCGGAACCGGGCCAGCAGCCGGCCCGGGTCGCCGCCGGCGCGGGGAGGGGGGTCGGACGGCTCGAAGTCCGGGAAGCGGGGCCGCTCGCCGGCGTCGGCGCCGAGCATCGCCCGGGCCCGCGACCGGAAGGCCGGCCCCTCGCACTCGACGAGGTGGGCGACATGGCCGGCCGCGCTCCATCCCCCCAGCGCCCCGGTGCCCACCGCCTGGCCCTCGCGGCGCTTCTCCCGGGCCCGCTCCAGGGCGCGCTCGACCGCGTCCGGGCCCTCCCGCAGCCGCTCGCGGAGGCGCCCGGCGTCGTCGGCGCCGAAGTCCGTCCCGTAGCACCCGTAGTACGGCACCCGGTCGGCCTCGCCCCACCGGTCCAGCGCCCGCCCGAGGACGTCGCCGGCGGCGTCCAGCGCCCGCTCGGCGACGGCCCGGCCGACGTCCAGCTCCAGCATCGCGATGGCGGTCTTGGCCGAGCCGCCGGCCCCGACCAGGGCCTCGCGGGCGGTCGCCTCGTCCGCCCCCGTCACCCGGCGGACGATGCGGACGCTCCGGTGCACGAGCTTCCGGCTCACCGCCCGGAGGTCGACCATCAGGTTCCCGTAGACCTTGCCGAGCCGGATCATGACGGCGGTGCTCAGCGTGTTGAGCACCAGCTTGGTGGCCGTCCCGGCCTTCATCCGGGTGGAGCCCGCGACGACCTCCGGGCCGACGAGGGGCGTGACCAGGTGGTCGGCCGCCCGGCGCGCCGCCTCCGGGGGCGGCGTGCAGCTCAGGAACCCGGTGCCCGCCCCCCGGTCGTCCGCCTCCTCCAGGGCGGCGTGGACGAAGGGCGTGGTGCCCGAGGTGGCGATCCCCAGGACGAAGTCCCGCTCGCCGACGCCGGCGTCGCGGACCGCCGAGCGGCCCGCGCCGCGGTCGTCCTCCACCCCCTCCTTGCTCCGGACCAGGGCCTCCCGTCCGCCGGCGATGATGCCCTGCACCAGCTCGGGGTCCGTGCCGAAGGTGGGCGGGCACTCCGCGGCGTCCAGCACGCCGAGCCGCCCGCTGGTCCCGGCGCCGACGTAGAAGAGCCTGCCCCCCCGCCGGAGCCGCGGCGCCACGTCGTCGACGACGTCGGCCACGGCCTCCGCCTCCGCGGCGACGGCGTCGGGCACCGTCCGGTCCTCGGCCTGGACGAGGTCGACGATCTCCCGGGTCCCCGCCCGGTCGATCCGGGCGGTCCTGGGATTGCGGGCCTCGGTGAGACGCGGGTCGTCGGGGGAATCGGTCGACACGGGCTCTCGGTCCGGGCCTCGCGGTGTCGGTGGAGGTCGGTTAGGGTAGGGCGTCCGGTCGTCGGCTCGTCCGGGGCGACAAGCTAATCCGCCCCACCGGCGGCCGACAGACCGGGGCCCGCCCCCGGAGCCGCCGGCCGTTCTGCGGCCGGACGGGACCTCACGCCGCAGGAGCGCCGGGGGATCACGCACGCCCCGGGCGGCCTCCGGGCGGGCCAGGGCACGCCGAGGACGACCGTCGACGGACCGAAGGAGGAGCGTGACGACCGAGGACGCCGACGCCCGCGACGCCGACGCCGACCGGGCGGCCCGGATCCGGGAGATCGACGAGCGGCTCGAGGAGGAGCACGGGCCGCCGACCAAGGCCCGCCGCGATCCCCTCGACGAGCTCGTCCTCACGATCCTCAGCCAGAACACCTCCGACACCAACCGCGACCGTGCCTGGGAGCGGCTCCGGGACCGGTTTCCGGGCTGGGAGGAGGTCCGCCGCGCCGACCGGGAGGCCGTCGAGGACGCCATCCGTCCCGGGGGGCTGGCCGGCCAGAAGGCCGCGGCGATCCAGGGCCTGCTGGACCGCCTCCACGACGAGCGGGGCGAGGTCGGCCTCGACCATCTGGCGTCGATGGAGGACGGGGAGGCCATGGAGTACCTGACCGACTTCCGTCGCGTCGGCACCAAGACGGCGGCCTGCGTGCTGGCCTTCTCGCTGCGCCGGCCGGTTATGCCCGTGGACACCCACGTCGACCGGGTCGCCCGGCGCCTGGGGCTGGTGCCCGAGGGCGGCGGGGCCGCGGCGGCCCACCGGGTGCTGAACCGCGACGTCCCGCCGGACCGCCGCCTCCCGCTGCACCTGCTGATGATCCGCCACGGCCGCGCCACCTGCACGGCCCGGGGCCCGGACTGCGGGAGCTGCTGCCTGGCCGA
>CAYZLN010000037.1:0-1986 GCA_964479295.1 uncultured Gemmatimonadota bacterium | reverse complement strand
GCCGCGCCACCTGCACGGCCCGGGGCCCGGACTGCGGGAGCTGCTGCCTGGCCGACCTCTGCCCCCGCGTCGGGGTCGAGGAGGCGTCGTGAGGGACGGGGGCCGACGGACGGCCAGACGCTCGCCGGGCGGCCCGGTTCGGCGGGACCGGAGCCGCGATCGCGGCGATCGACGGACGGCGGCCACCGCCGCCGCCCTCCTCCTCGCGGCGTCGCTCCCCCTCGCCGGCTGCTCGCCGGCCGGGACGGCCTCGCGCCAGGAGGCGGCGTCGTTCCCCGAGGACTGGGAGCTGGACGACCGGATCGAGACGACGGAGGCCCGGCGGGGGATGGTGGTGAGCGCCGACTCGCTGGCCAGCGCCGCCGGGCTGCAGGTGCTGCGGGACGGCGGGAACGCCGTCGACGCGGCCGTCGCCGTCCACTTCGCCCTGGCGGTGACCCATCCCCGGGCCGGCAACGTCGGGGGCGGCGGCTTCCTGGTCTTCCGGGGCCCGGAGGGCGACGAGGCCGCCCTGGACTTCCGGGAGGAGGCCCCGTCCGGCGCCGGGCCGGACATGTTCGTGGACGACGAGGGCCGGGTGACCGGGGAGAGCTGGACGGGCCACCTCGCGTCGGGCGTCCCCGGCTCCGTGGCGGGGATGGAGGCGGCCCACGAGCGCTACGGCGAGCTGGCGTGGAGCCGCCTGCTCGAGCCCGCCGTCCGGCTCGCCGGGGAGGGGGTGCGCGTGGACTCGGCCCTCCGTGCGAACCTCGCGGAGGAGGCCGACCGCCTCCGCCGCTTCGGGGCCAGCGCGCGGAAGTGGCTGCCCGGCGGCGAGCCGCCGGCGGTCGGCGACACCTTCCGCCAGCCCGGCCTGGCCCGGGCGCTCCGGGCGATCGCGGAGAGAGGCGGCGAGGCCTTCTACGAGGGCTGGATCGCCGACTCGCTGGCCGCCGAGATGGAGCGGGGCGGCGGGCTCGTGGACGCCGGCGACCTGGCCGCCTACGAGCCCGTGTGGCGGGAGCCGATCACCTTCCGGTACCGCGGCCGCCGGGTCGTCTCCATGCCGCCGCCCTCCTCCGGCGGGGTGACGCTGGCGGAGATCTCCAACATCGTCGAGGGCTGGGACCTCTCGGAGCTGGGCGCGGGCTCGGCCGACGCCGTCCACCTGGCCGTGGAGGCCTTCCGGCGGGCGTACGCCGACCGCAACTTCCACCTGGGCGACCCCGACTTCGTCGACATGCCGCTGGACCGGCTCACCAGCCAGAGCTACGCCGACTCCCTGCAGGGGACGATCCGGATGGACCGGGCCTCGTCCTCCGAGGCCTTCAGCAAGGTGCCCGCCCCGGACTCCCTGCCCGAGGGCGACCAGACGACCCACTACAGCGTCGTGGACTCGGCCGGGCGGGCGGTGGCGGCGACCACGACCCTGAACGGCTTCTTCGGATCGGCCGTGACCGTGCCGGGCGCCGGGTTCTTCCTCAACAACGAGATGGACGACTTCACCGCCCGTCCCGGCGTGCCCAACGCCTACGGCCTGGTGCAGGGGAAGGCCAACGCGATCCGGCCCGGGAAGCGGATGCTCTCCTCGATGAGCCCGACCATCCTGGTCGGCCGGGACGGCGACACGCGGCTCGTCACCGGCACGCCCGGGGGCGCCACCATCATCACCACCGTCTTCCAGGTGCTCTCCTCCGTGGTGGACCACGGCCGGGACGTCGGCGCCGCCGTCGCCGCGCCCCGGGTCCACCACCAGCACCTCCCCGACGTCGTCCGCTGGGAGCCCGACGGCCTCCGGCCCGCCGTGGTGGAGGCGCTCGAGCGGCGGGGGCACGAGCTGCGGATGCGCGACGGCTGGTCGGGGAACGTCCAGTCGGTGGGGATCCGGGAGGACGGAGTCTTCGTGGGGGTCGCCGACCCGCGACGGGGCGGCCGGGCGCTCGGATACTGAGCCGCGTCCCCCGGACCGTCTCCCCCGATGACAGGTAGGAACAAGGAGCGCGCGCG
>CAYZLN010000036.1:8955-11437 GCA_964479295.1 uncultured Gemmatimonadota bacterium | reverse complement strand
CGGATGGGGGCGTCGAGCCACTCGAAGGCCTCTTCGTTGATACGGGCCGCGATCTCCCCGCCGAAGCCGCCGAACTCGGGCGCCTCGTGGACGATCAGCGCCCGGCCCGTCTTGCGGACGCTCTCCGCCATCGTCTCCACGTCCAGCGGGCGCAGCGAGCGCAGGTCCACGATCTCCGTCTCCACGCCGTCCTCCTCGGCCAGGGTCTCGGCCGCCTCGCGGGCCTGGTGGACCATGGCGCTGTAGGTGATCACCGTGAGGTCGTCGCCCTCCCGCTCGAGCCGGGCGCGGCCCAGCGGGACCTCGATCTCGCGGTCCGTCGGCAGGTCGTCCTTGAGGCGGCGGTAGAGGAGCTTGTGCTCGAAGTAGAGGACGGGGTCGGGGTCGCGGATGGCCGAGCGGAGCAGCCCCTTGGCGTCCCGGACGGTCGCCGGCGCGACCATCTTGAGGCCCGCGACGTTCGCGAAGTACGACTCCACCATCTGCGAGTGGAAGGGACCGGCCCGGGCGCCGCCGCCGCAGGGCCCGCGGATCACCAGGGGCGCCCCCTGCCCGGTCCGGTACCGGACCTTGGCCGCGAAGTTGACGATCATGTCGAAGGCCGGGGCGATGAAGTCGATGAACTGCATCTCGGCCACCGGCCGGAAGCCCATCTGGGCGGCCCCGATGGAGGCCCCCACGATCGCCGACTCGCTGATGGGCGTGTCGATCACCCGGTCGGGCCCGAACTCCTCCAGGAACCCCTCGGTGATCTTGAAGGCGCCGCCGTAGGCGCCCACGTCCTCGCCCAGCACGAAGACGGAGTCGTCGGTCTTCATCTCCTCCCAGAGGGCCTCGCGGACGGCCTCCAGGTAGGTGGTCTCCCGCGTCTCGGAGGACGGGGCGGCCCCCGTCCCGGCGGCGGCGCGGTCGGCGGTGGCGTCTGCCATGGAGCGTTCCTTCCCTGGTCGGTCGTGTCGGTCGGGGCCCGCGGAGCCGCGCCCGTCCCCCCGTCGTCTCGTTCCGTCTGGCGCCGGGGCCGGACGCGGCCGGCGCCCGGCGGGCTACGCGCCCCCCGCCCCCTCCTCGTCGTCCGGCGGCCACCAGCCCTCCACGCCGGCCGGGAGGTCGTCGTAGCCCACCACCTCCCGGCGCGTCCAGGGCACGGGGGCCTCCGAACCCGCGCCCCGGCCGCCCTCGCCGTCGGGCCGGGCGGCGTAGGCTCGCGTCCGGGCCTCCTCGGGCGTCGGCCGCGGGGCCTCGAGGGCGGCCTCGGCGGCCTCCTCCACGTCCCGGTCGACCTCGTCCCGGAGCTCCCCGAGCCCGGATCGCGTCTCGATGTCGTTCTCGACGAGGTAGGTCTCGAACCGGTCGAGGGGGTCCCGCTCCCGCCAGCGCTCGAGCTCCTCCTCGTCCACGTAGGACTGGTCGTCGTGCTGGGCGTGGCCCCGCATCCGGTACGTCTCGGCCACCACCATCCCGACGCCCTCGCCCCGCCGGGCCCGGTCCACCGCCTCCACCGTGGCGTCGTAGACCTCCAGCACGTCGTTCCCGTCCACGTGCCGGACCGGGACCCCGTACGCCCTGGCCACGTCCGTCCATTCCTCCATCGCGCCCTCCTCGTCCGAGGGCGTGGAGAAGGACCAGCGGTTGTGCTCCAGAACGACCACGAGCGGCAGCTCCTGGACGGCGGCGAAGTTCAGGCCCTCGTGGGACGCGCCGGAGCGCGTCGCCCCCTCGCCCTGGAAGGAGAGGCAGACCCGCTCCTGCCCCTTCTTGCGGAACGCCAGCGCGATGCCGGAGAGGACGCAGAGCTGGTCCCCGAGCGGGCTCACCGGGCCGAGCACGCCGAGCTCGGGGACGGTGAAGTGGGTCGTGGTGTCCTTGCCCCCGGTGCCCCGGGCGCCACGGGCGGTGTACTGCAGGAAGACGTCCCGCGGCGGGATCCCCCGGACGAAGAGGGCGCCCAGGTCCCGGATCGCCGGACAGAGCCAGTCGCCGTCCCGGAGCGCGTGGGCGCTCCCCACGGAGGTGGCTTCCTGGCCGAGGCTCCGGTAGAGGTTGCCCACGAGATGGCCCTGCCTGGCCATCGTCTCCAGGCGATCCTCCACCGCCCGGGTGAGGTACATGTGGCGGTAGAGGCCCCGGAGCTGGCTGGCGTTCAGAGTGCCCATCCGTCCCCGTCGGTCGGCGTCTCTCGGAAGGCCGGGTCCCCGCCCCGCCCGCCCGGTCGCCGCGCGGCGTGCGCCGCCGGGGCGGCCGAATCGGGGGCGCCGCCCCCGGGGCGACGCGCGGCCAACTTACGTCCGCCGGTGACGGACCTCAAGTCGGGAGGCAGGGCACGGGACCGCTTTACGTTACGACAAAGTGATCTGCGGAGGGCGACGGGCCCCGGGGCCGGGGCGGCCGACCGGGGCCGTCGTCCGCGATGTGATGGGCGTACCCGTCGGCACGCGCGTTCAGCGCGACGGGGGCGGGACGAAGGGGAGCTCCTCGATGCGCC
>CAYZLN010000036.1:0-8855 GCA_964479295.1 uncultured Gemmatimonadota bacterium | reverse complement strand
CGCGCGTTCAGCGCGACGGGGGCGGGACGAAGGGGAGCTCCTCGATGCGCCAGGCGGGGTCGCCCTCGGGCTCGGAGGCGAGGAGGTCGCCGGGCTCGAGCTCGCGGCGCACGTAGCCGAGGGCGAGAAGCCCGAGCCGGGGGGAGCGGACGGCCGACGTGACCGTGGCCCGGCTCCGCCCCTCGGAGAAGAGCTCGTCGCCGGGCTCCACCGGCGACGCGGCGTCGTCCTCGGGCCGGAGGCCCCGCAGGTGGCGGTTGACCTTGCCCCGGTGGTGGATGCGGGCCACGACCTCCTGGCCCGTGTAGCACCCCTTCTCGTGGTCGACGGCCCGATCGCCCTGGCCGGTCTCCTGCGGGAGGACGTCGGTGTCGATCTCGGCGCCGTAGGCCGGGATCCCGCGCTCCACCCGCCAGATCTCCCGGGCCTCGGGTCCGGCGGGCCGGCCGCCGACGTCCCTGACGGCCCGCGCCAGGGCTTCCCTCGCCTCCGGGAGCGAGGAGGCCGGCAGGTACAGGTCGAGGCCGGGGCCCTCGAACACCTCCCGACGCACCACGACGGCCGCCGCGCCGGGCTCCGGCATCCCGGTGTCGAGCGCGGTCAGGTCCTGCGGGGGCAGCTCCTCGACGCCCGCCGACCGGAGCGCCTCGTCCGCCTCGGGGCCGACGACGGCGAGCCTGGCTACGGAGTCGAGCGGCTCCCAGCTCGCGAGCCGGGGCGGGAGGTAGCGGCCGAGGTGGTCGACCGCCGCGTCCGCGCAGGCAGCCGACAGATCGGCCCAGAGCACCTCCTCGCCGTCCTCGGGGTCGCGGGCGAGGACCCGCATCTCGGCCACCGGCCGGCCCTTGGGCGTGAGCATGAAGGCGTAGAGCGCCCGGCCGGGCTCCAGGGCCTCGACGTGGTTGGTGACGAGCCCGCCGAAGTGCTCGCGGGCGTCAGCGCCCCGCACGACGAGGACGACGCGGTCTGTGTCGTCCAGCAGGGCGGCGCGATCGCGGAGGGCGGCGTACTCCTCCGCCACGGAGCCCGGGACCTCGGCCATCGGCCGGTCAGTACAGCCGGGCGCCGTCGGCGACCGGGCGGTCGGGGACGACGAGGACGGGCTCGCCGTCGTCGTCCGGCACCCCGAGGGTGAGGCACTCCGACTCGAAGCCCGCGATCGGGCGCGGCGGCAGGTTGACGACCGCGAGCACCTGCCGGCCCACGAGCTCGTCGGCGTCGTAGTTCGCCGGGAGCCCGGCGGCCGACCGGAGGGTTCCGACCTCCGGCCCGAAGTCGATCCGCAGCCGCAGGAGCGGCTTCCGGGCCTCGGGGAAGGGGCGCGCCTCGCGGACGGTGCCGACGCGGACGTCCACCCGCCCGAAGTCGTCGATGTCGATGGTCTCGGTGTCGTCGCTCATGGATCGATGCTCCCGTGAACGAAGAAAGCCCCCGGCTCGGACCGGGGGCTCCTTCGTGCTATCTGCCCGCCCGGCGGGGCCGGGCGGAACCGTCGCACCGGGGGGTCTGCCCGGTGGTATCGCGCGTCGGGTCGGCTCCTCGTCAGCCGTCGAGGCTGCCGCCGAACTCCACCACGAAGGTGACGCGGCGGTTCTCGAGGCCCTCGCGCCCGGGCCCCTGCTCGTCGGGCCGAACCAGACGGTTGTCGGCCTCGCCGTAGCCGACCGTCTTCACCATGCCCTCGCTGAGCCCGCCCTGCTCGACCAGGTAGTCCTTCACGTTCTGGGCCCGGTCCTGCGACAGGTTGACGTTGTACGAGTCCGAGCCCGCCGGGTCGGCGAAGCCCTCGACGGTGATCAGCGCGTCCGAGTAGTGCTCCTGCACGACCGCGGCGAAGCGGTCCAGCACCGGTCGGTCGACCGACCGGATCTGCGCCCGGTCGAACTCGAAGTGGACCGGAAGCGCGAAGCGCATCCCCTCCTCGAGCTCCTCGATCTGCGCCTGGAAGTTCTGCCGCAGGTCCTCCAGGTCGCTCTCGAGCTGGCTGACCCGGCTGTCCAGGTCGTCGATGCGCGACGAGTTGTCGCTGATCCGCTGGTCGTGCTCGTCCAGCGTCGACTGGATGTCGGAGACCTGCTCGTCGAAGTCCTCCTGGTCCACCTTGCCTCCGCAGGCCGCGACCAGACCGACCGCAGCGAAGACCGCGATCGCTCCGAGGCGTCGACCGAGAACGTTCCGCATGGCTTCCTCCTTGACCTTCTGCTGATGAACCCTGCGATCAGCCGCAGGCTCGAGCGTTGGCGTCGACTCCGGCGTGCGGCCGTCCGTTCTCAGCCGTGTCGCCGGGCGGACCCCCCCTCTTACGTCACTCGGGACCCAAGTGTACGCAAATCAGGGACCATCGCAAGGGCGCGGGCCCGAACGACGCTCCCGGAAACCGGCGGCCGGGTCCCGAGCGGCTCCGAAGGAGACGGGGACGGACGCTCAGCCCCGGGCCTCGCTCTCCCGCCACCAGGCCAGCGCCCGCCGCCAGCCCTCCAGGGTGTCGATTCGGGGCTCCCAGCCCAGCTCCGATCGGATCCGCCCCGACCGGAAGGGGTTGTCGTGGGCGAGGAACCAGACGCGGCGGGCGCTGAGCGCCCCGCCGACCTCGCCCGGCCACAGGTCGGCCAGAGCGTCCGCGGCCCCCGCGGCCGCCTCCACCGCGGACCGGGGCAGCGGGAGAAAGGTGGCGCGGCGCGGCGCGGCCTCCTCGAAGAGCTGCCGCTGCGTGATCCCCCCGTCGTCGGCGACGTTGAACACCTCCCCCCGGGCCTCGGGGCGGGTGGCGGCGAGCCGACACGCCTCCGCCACGTTCCCCGCGTAGACCACCGGCAGACGGTTGTCGCCGGTCCCGACGGTGGCGAGGAGGCGGCGGTCGGCGAGGCGCGCGACCCGGGGCGTGAAGTGACGGTCTCGCTCGCCCATCACCACGGCCGGGCGGACGATCGACCACTCCACGGCCCCGTCCGCCGTCCGCCGGACCGCCGCCTCGGCCATGCGCTTGGACCGCTCGTAGTGGGCCGACGGCCCGAGCGGGAGGTCGGTGGGGGCGTCCTCGTCGAGGGGCAGCCGGGGCTGGTCGGCGGGAGGGCCGTAGACGGCGACCGACGAGAGGTGCACGAACCGGCGGCACCCGGCCCTGATCGCCTCCGCCAGGACGTGACGGGTCCCGTCGACGTTGACGCGACGGAAGTGGTCCCAGGGAGCCGACGTCCCGAGGTGGGCCGCGGCGTGGACCACGGCGTCGCAGCCCTCGGCGGCTCCGGAGAAGGACCCGGGCTCGGTGACGTCGCCCAGCACCATCTCGGCGCCCAGGCCCTCGAGGAAGCGGGTCCGGCTCCCGGGACGGACCAGGGCCCTCACCCGCCACCCGCCGTCGCGGAAGCGGGCCGCGGCGTGGCTGCCGACGAGGCCGGTGGCCCCCGTGACGAAGACGCGTCGCTCCTCAGCGTCCACGGCGGAGAGCCCTCCTCACGGCCCGCAACGAGAAAAGCGGGCCGGGGCCGTCGGGCCCCGCCCCGCTCTTCCGGCGCTCGGTGGCGAGCGCTGCTCGCGCGTCGGTGCGGCTTACGGCTGGAAGTGGAACCGCACGCCCGCGGCCACCGGCACGGACCAGCCCTTGCTCGGGGCCGAGAGGCCGGGCGCGATGTTGTTGAGGGCGCCCTCGGCCTCGCCGTCCTCGTCCATGAAGAAGACGTGGCCGTCGCCTCCGACGAAGAGCTCGACCTGCTCGCTCACCATGTAGCCGATGTCGAGCCCGGCGGTGACGTTGAGGTAGGTCTCCGAGATGTCGACCACCTCGACGAACTGCCCCTCGTCGCCGGCGCCGCTGAACTCGCCGCGCTGGCTGGTGAGGATGGAGATCCCCGCGCCGGCGTTGAAGTCGACGCTCAACGGCCCCTGGTTGACGGCGTGGACGACGCCGCCGCCGTTGAAGTGGACGGTGTTGAAGTCCACGAACCCGTCCTCGGGGATGGACGCGTCGAAGGCGTTCTCGATCTCGGCTCCCTGCATGAGGCTGGCGCCGCCGGAGGCCCGCAGCGAGAAGCGCGGGTGGACCCGGACGTTGAGGCCGATGTCGAAGGCGGGGCCCAGGTCCTGGAAGTCGGCCAGGTCCCCGGCGGGGACCGCGACGCCGCCGGCGAAGTCGAGCGTGACGGCTTCCTGGGCGTCGACCGGCGCTGCGGCCATCGTGAGGGCCAGGAAGGCGCCCAGTACAGTCGATGCGAGCTTACGAGTGGAGAGCACGTTCTCCTCCTTTTCGGTTACCCTGCTGTTGTGCGGTGAGGGCGAGACATCCTCTTGCTTGTTCGTGTCGAGCCGGCGGCCCCGGCCCGTCGGGGCCGGAGAGCGGGCTCCCCGTGACGGCGTGGCGACGTCGGGGACCGGATCCTGGTGCGCGCCGCGGTCCCCGGGGCCGCTTCACCCGCGGGCCGGGGTCGCTCTGGGGATTCACGACAGACGCCGCAATATATGGGCCGGTTTCACCGGCCAGCAAGGACCTCTCGGGCGCCAGCCGCCGCCGACCAGCAGGCGTCCCGTGGTGTCTCGTCCGCCGATGCCGCGCCGGCTCCCCGGGAACGTTTCGGCCTCCGCCGTGAAACAACCATGCCTCGGCCCGTCCTCCCACCGGGGCGCCGGCGTTGCGCCGGCCCGACCGCCGTCACGGTCGACCGACGCACACCGGAAGCAAGCGCCGCGCCATGGGGGGCGCCCGCGGGCGGTCGCGCTCCCGCATGGAGTCGGAGCCCGGCCCCCGGCGCGACGCGGGCCGGCCCCACGAACCGCACACCGGGATTGTGGAGATGCCTGATTTCCGAGACGCCCTCGACAGCGAACGGGTGATCCTCGTCGACGGCGCCATGGGGACGCAGCTCTACGAGCGGGGCGTCTTCATCAACCGCTGCTACGACGACCTGAACCGGAGCGAGCCGGAGACGGTCCGGGAGATCCACGCCGCGTACCGCGAGGCCGGCGCCGAGGTCCTGGAGACGAACACGTTCGGCGCCAACCGCTACCAGCTCCAGTCCCACGGCCTGGAGGAGGAGGTCGCCGCGATCAACCGGGCCGGGGCGGAGCTGGCCCGCGAGGAGGCCGGCGAGGAGCTCTTCGTGGCCGGCAGCATCGGGCCGCTGGGGGTCCGCCTCGAGCCCTACGGGCCCACCTCCCTCCGCGAGGCCCGGGACGCCTTCCGCGAGCAGGCCGCGGCCCTGGCGGAGGGCGGAGTCGACGTCTTCGTGCTGGAGACGTTCTCGGATCTCGACGAGCTCGAGCAGGCGGTGGCGGGGTGCCGCGAGGCGGCCGACCTGCCGGTGGTCGCCCAGATGACGATCCAGCCCGACGGCGGGACCACCTACGGCACCGGCCCGGCGCAGATCGCGCGCGAGGCGGAAGGGTTCGGCGCCGACGCCGTCGGGCTCAACTGCAGCGTCGGGCCCGCGATCCTGCTCGAGGCGGTGAGGGAGATGAGCTCCGCGACGAGCCTGCCGCTCTCCGCGCTGCCCAACGCCGGGCTGCCCCAGGAGGTCCAGGGGCGGAAGATGTACCTCGCCTCGCCGGAGTACATGGCCAGCTACTCCCGGCGGCTCGCGGAGGCGGGGGCCCGGATCGTCGGGGGGTGCTGCGGGACGGGGCCGGACCACGTCCGGGAGATGGCGGCCCAGCTCCGGGCGCTCTCCTCGGAGCGCACCCTCGAGGTGTCCGCTGCGTCGGCGCCGGAGGAGGCCGGCGAGGAGCCCGAGCCGGTCGCCCTGGCCGACCGCTCCGGCTGGGGCCGGAAGATCGCCGCGGGGGAGGAGGTCGTCAGCGTCGAGCTCCGTCCGCCCAAGGGCTCGGACCCCGCGGACTTCGTGGCCGCCGGGAAGCGGCTCCGGAGCGCGGGCGTGGACGCCGTGAGCATCCCCGACCAGGCCCGGGCGAGCATGCGGATGGGCGTCGTGGCGGCGGCCACCCTGGTCCAGGAGCGAGCGGGCCTGGAGGCGGTGGCCCACTACACCTGCCGGGACCGGAACCTGCTCGGGATGGCGACGGACCTCCTGGGTGCCCAGGCGCTCGGCGTGCGCAACCTGCTGCTGGTCACGGGCGACCCGCCGAGGATGGGCCCCTACGGCGAGGCCACGGGCGTGTTCGACATCGACTCCATCGGGCTCACCAACCTGGTCGCCCGGCTCAACCGGGGCCGCGACCTCGGCGGGAACCCCATGGGCAGCCGGACCTCGTTCGTGGCCGGGGTGGCGGTGAACCCAGGGGCGGTGGACCTCGAGCGCGAGAAGCGCCGGTGGTACTGGAAGGTCGACGCAGGGGCCGACTTCGCGGTCACCCAGCCGGTCTTCGACCCGGGCGCGCTCGAGCGCTTCCTGGACCACGTCGAGTCGGAGGGGACGCGCATCCCGGTGGTGGCGGGGCTGTGGCCGCTGACCAGCCTCCGCGACGCCGAGTTCCTCAACTACGAGGTCCCGGGGATCCAGGTCCCCGACCCGATCCTCCGCCGGATGGCCGAGGCCGAGGAGAGCGGGCCGGAGGCCGCCCGGCGGGAGGGGCTCGCGGTGGCCCGGGAGACGCTCGCGCGGGTCCGGGGACGGGTGGAGGGGATCCAGATCACGGCGCCGTCCGGGCGGCTCGAGCCCGTGCTGGAGCTGCTGCGCGAGCTGCGCCCGGAGGCGGAGGAGGGGGGCTGAGCGGGCAGGAGAAGCCGGGAGCGGGGAGGCCGAGGGCGGGGAGCCCGCGCGGTCCCGGCGTCCGGCGGCCCTCCCCGCCGCCTCGATCCAGGCCCTCCCCCGACATACATTTCCACCGCGGCCCGGCGCGGCGTCGGGCCGGCCCCTGCTCACCCCATCCCCCCACAGGTCCATGCTCGAGAAGCTGCTGGAGCGAGACGTCGAGAAGCGCCCCGACACGATCACGCTCGAGGGGCGGGTGCTCTTCCTCACAGAGGACCCGGACCTCATCCGCCGACAGCTCGAGGGGGAGGACCTCGACTGGGACCCCTCCATCCCGCTCCGGGACGACATCAGCACCGACGAGATCACGCCGGGCTGGGTCTGCTACCACTTCGACGAGACCCTGGGGGAGTACCCCTACGTGGGGCTCGAGACCGGCGGGGAGAAGCCCATCGGCCGGCGGGACGTGATCGGCGAGGGGTTCGTGGCGTCCGTCTCCGGCAAGCGCCGGGGCAAGGGCTCCAGCCGGGAGGCCTCGCCCTACGCCGAGAAGTGCGCCGGGATCCGGGTGGTCATCGCCGAGAACATCGAGCGCATCTACCGGGAGAACTGCGAGAACATCGGGCTGCTGGCCTCCACCGACTTCTCCCTGATCGACAGGATCCGCCGGGGCGAGGAGATCCCCCTGGACGCCTTCGTCCCCGGGGACGCCGACCGCATCCAGCGCGACGTGGTGGAGTACGGCGGTCTGCGCGAGTACGCCGTGGCCCGGCTGAAGGGGCAGGTCCGGGTGCCGCCCCTCGACACCCCGCCCGACCGCCCGCAGACCCTCGGCGAGAAGCTGCTGGCCGACCACTGGGTGCGCGACCTGCGGGAGGACGAGGTGGGCGTCCCGGCCGTGGCCCCGGGCGACACGGGCTTCGTCCGGGCCGACATCCGGTTCAGCCACGAGTACGTGACGCCCATGGCCTCGACCTTCTGGGAGGAGTTCGCGGGGGAGGGCACCCCGATCGCCGATCCGGAGAGCGTCTATTTCTTCCGCGACCACCTGGCGTTCCTGGACGAGGTCATCAGCGAGGAGAAGAAGGAGCAGGGGCTGCTGGACGCCGCCCACGCGCTGCACGACCGGCAGCGGGAGTTCGCCGAGGAGCAGGGGGTCACCCTCCACGGCGAGCTGCCCGACCGCACGGGCAGCGAGGCCATCTGCCACGTGATGATCCAGGACCGCTACGCGCTGCCGGGCCAGGTGGTGGTGGGGAGCGACTCGCACACCCCCCACGTGGGATCGCTGGGCTGCATGGCGTTCGGCGTCGGCACCACGGCCATCGTCAACGCGTGGGCCACCCGCGACGTCCGGGTCGAGGTGCCGCCCTCGGTGCGGATCCGCATCGAGGGGGAGAAGCCCGAGAGCGTCACCGCCAAGGACATGATCCTCGAGATCCTCCGTCATCCCTACGTGGAGGGCGGGGACGCCATCGGGAAGATCATCGAGTACACGGGCCCGGCCGTGGAGGCCCTGGACGTGGACGAGCGGACCACCCTGACGAACATGGCCGCCGAGGTGGGGGCCTTCACCGGGATCGTCGCCCCGGACGAGACCACCGTCCGCTGGCTCGCCGAGCGTCGGGACCTCGACGAGGAGGCGGCCCGGTCGATGGTGGAGGGCCTCGAGAGCGACCCGGGCGCCGAGTACGAGTGGACGATGGAGCTGGACGTCGGCGAGATCCGCCCGATGGTGGCCCTGCCCGGCGACCCCGGGAACGGCGTGCCCGTCGACGAGCTCGACGACGTGGAGCTCGACATCGTCTTCGCCGGCTCCTGCACCGCCAGCAAGCGGGAGGACATGGAGATGTACGCCCGGGTGCTGGAGGAGGCGCTGGCCCGGGGGGAGCGGGTGGACCCCGGCGTCGAGTGCTACATCCAGTACGGGTCGGTGGACGTCGAGGAGCACGCCCGGCGGATGGGGTGGGACGAGATCTACCGGGAGGCCGGCGTCGAGGTGCTGGCGCCCGGCTGCGGGGCCTGCATCAACGCGGGGCCGGGCGTGAGCACCTCGCCCGACCAGGTGACCGTCAGCTCGATCAACCGGAACTTCCCCGGCAGGAGCGGCCCCGGTGAGGTGTACCTGGCGAGCCCCTACACGGTGATGGCGTCCGCCGTGGCGGGCCGGATCACGGGCTGGGAGCCGGAGCGGCGGCCCGCGGCGGTGTAGGG
>CAYZLN010000035.1:0-13259 GCA_964479295.1 uncultured Gemmatimonadota bacterium | reverse complement strand
TGCCGCTGGGCGAGGGCTACACGGCCGAGGAGCAGCTCACCGGCGAGGGCGAGCATGGCGGCGTCCAGATCGTCGCGTACCCGATGCGCGTCGAGCGGTGGGAGGAGCTCATGCGGGAGCGGGCACGACAACCGTCGGCAAGGAGGTCGGTGATGGACGCCGACCTCTCCGTCGAGGCGTCCGCCGCTCCCGACATGGGCCTGGCCGGCGGCGGCCGCATGCGCCAGGAGATCCACGAGGACCCGTACGACCTGTCGGACTGGGACGGGCGCACCCGCAGCCGCTGCTTCGTCCACATCGCCAACGCGCTGGTGTGGCGGGCGATCACCGGCGAGCGCCCCCCCACCACGCCGCCGACGGCGAAGGAGTACACCGAGGCCGGGCTCCCCTGGTTCGATCACTACGCCGCCGACCGCGAGGCGCTGGAGGGCTCCGAGCGTCTGGCCCGGATGAAGAGCGTGCTGGAGAAGGCGCGCCAGGAGGGCCGCTCGCCGCTTCCGGAGAACGAGAGCGTCGAGCCGGAGAACGTGGTCAGGCTCGGCGACGAGCGCCCGGAGGGACGGGTCCGGGAGGGGCGGTTCTGACGGGCGTCGGCGACGCCCGGGCCGACGGCCGCCGGCGCTACGCGGGGCCTAGGACGTTCACGTCGGTCCGGGTGCCGACGGCGCGGGCCAGGGCCGCGTCGGCCGTCAGGAGGTCCGCGTCGATCCGCTCGGCGAGGGCGACGTACGCGGCGTCGTAGGCCGAGACGTTCTCGCGCAGCTCCAGCATCCGGGCGAGCGACCGGCGGTGCCCGTGCCGGACGAGGGGCAGGTCGAGGTGGTCCCGGAGCGCGGACCGCGCCCTGCGGATCCCCAGCCTGCCCGACAGGAGGGCACGACGGAGGACGGCAGAGAGCTCCACGTCGCACAGAGCGGGGACGTGGAGGTCGTGGTCCGGCGACTCGACCACTGGCGCCACCCCCGGGCCCCGGTCCGTGCGGAGGAGGTACTCCGCGAGCGCGGACGCATCGACGACGACGAGCTTCACTCCGCGGCGTCCCAGCCGCGCTCGGCCCGAAGCAGGTCCGCAGCCGGTTCGCCCAGGTCGATCGCCTCCCTTCCCGCCACGCGCTCGAAGACCTCCTCCCGCGGAGGGCGGGCCACCTCGCGCTCCAGGATCTCCTGGATGTAGGCGGTGAGCGTCTTTCCGCGTGCCCGGGCGCGCTCCACTAGCTCGCGGTGGAGGGGATCGGGGACGTTCCGGACCTGGATCATCTTGGTCACGCCGGCAAGGTGGGACATGTGTATCACATGTGCAACCTGCGCGCTTCGAACCCTCGGGGACGCCGTCACCATGGGCGCCGCGGTCAACGCGGGATCAACCCCCGCGTCGCTACGGCTCCCGGGGCCGGGCCCAGATTTCCTCCCCTGTCTCGTGGAGGCCGGCGGGTCTCCTCGTCCGCTGAGGCCGGGGCGTCGGTGTCCCGCCACTCGACGCGTCGGACGAGGGCGATGCGGGCGGGGGCGTCCGACATGCGGGTCAGGACGTCAGGATCGTCGCCGCCGCCTCCGCCCGGGAGTGGACGCCGAGCTTGAGGAAGACCTTCTCCGTGTAGTGCCGGGTCGTGGTCGGCTCGAGTCCCATCGCCTCGGCGATCCCCCGGTTCGACTCGCCCTGCGCCAGGAGCAGCGCCACCCGGGACTGCTGGGGCGTGAGCCCCCAGCGCTCCTGGAGCGCTTCGGCGGTGGGCGTCTCGGGCGTGAGCCGCTCGATCGTGGCCAGGATCACCGTCCCGCCCGTGAAGAGCCCGTCGTCCCGGAGGAGGTTGATCCGCGTGCGGTAGCGGGCGTCCGACGTGCGCACCTCGCGGCTCGCGACCCCCAGGTCCTCGGGCGCGGCCGCGGCCCCCGTGCCGGCAAGCGTGGCCACCGAGCGTACGCCCACCTCGACGGCGCGGCGCAGGCGCTCCCGGTCCCCCTCCCGCTCGAGCAGCCTCGTCCAGGCGCGGTTGGCGTAGAGACGTCGGCCGTCCGGCGCGTGGACCGCGATGCCGTGGCCCGCCGCGTCGAACGCCCTTCCGAGCATCCGCGCCCTGCCTGCGAGGCGCACCCGCGCGGCCACCCCCGCCTCGAGCGCCGGCAGGAGGAGACGCAGGATCGCCAGCCCCCGCTCCCCGAACATCTCCGTGCCGAACTCCTCGCGGAAGCAGCTCAGCCGGGCGGCCGCGACCGTACCCTCTGGATCGCCGTCGGGCTCGTCCGCCGGTCGGGCAGGGGGGAACGCGACGAACCCGATCCCGTCGCGCACGTCGTAGCGGCTGTAGAAGGAGCGGTAGCTCTCCGACTCGAACCAGCCCTCCGGCATCGACAGGCCCAGCCGCTCGCCGAGTAGCCGGGTGCTCCAGACGCCGCCCCCCGCGCTCCGGAGGGCCTCGCGTGGGTCCCCGTCCGGGTCGGCGGCCAGGTACTCACGTCCGAACGCGTCCGGCAGCCCGTGCAGGGTGTAGGGCGGCCCGTCGGGAACGGGCAGGAGGAACCCGGCGCTGTCGGCCTCGAGCAGCTCGGCCAGGGAGTCGAGGACGCGGGCCCGCCAGCGGTCGACGGAGACGGAGTCCAGGGGGGAGAGGAGGGCGCGGGCCGCAGCGGCGAGCCGTTCCTGCTCCGCCGCCGAGAGCGTCAGCGTCATCGCGGGTCCCCGTGCACGCTTTCCCGGTGTCCGGCGAGGGCCGAACCGAGACCGTAATCTTCTTCAGGATATGGCGATAGGGCCAGGTGGACAACGTTTCCCCCTCGGTCCGATCCCTGTAAAACGTCCCTATTGCCGCTCGAAGGCGGCGCCTAGATTCGCCGGGGCGATGTTCGGAGTCCGTCGACACGAGGGGAATCGGCCGGCCACGGGAGCCGGGCGGATCGCTCCGTCAACATGGGATCACGAGCGGCGAGGAGCCATCAGAAACCCTTTCCGAGCCAGGGCCGTTCGCCGCCCGCGCGTCGACCTCCGCCCGTGGCCGACCGCCGCGTTCCTGGCCGCGGCGGCGCTCCCCGGCGCGGCCCCGTCCGGGGCACCCGCCCGCCCCCCTGACTCCGACCGGGAAGGCGCTCACTTCGAGATCGACGAGCGGACGGCGAACGCGCTCTCGCGGGACGCCGCGTTCGTGGTGAGGGAGGGAGACTACACCGTCGATCGCGCCGACGGGACCTCTCCGACGATCCATCTGGTCATGACGACGATGTGGCATCGCGACGATGACGGGTGGAAGATGGTCCATCTGCACGAATCGGTTCCGCCGCCGGACGTGGAGGGATCGGGGGGCGACGAGTGACGCAGACGGAAGCCCCGAGGTGACATCGAATTCGAGACCGCCGCCGCTCATCACCCGCCTGGAGCACCCATGATTCGCCGTCTCACGGTTCTCGTCTTCTCCTTCTTCGTCTCGACCGCCGGCTGGATCGGGACGGCGGCCACGGCCCAGGAGCCCGGGCCTCCGGAAGCGCTCCGAGCCATGGAACGCGTCCAGGCCTCCGTCCCCATTCTCCTCTGGCGGGAGGACGGCAAGCTGGCGGTCGGAGTCCGCGGACGGGACGGGATCCGGTGGCGAGCCGTGGATCCCGGAACGGAGGACGAGACGGCGATGGAGGGACCCCCGGAGCCCGTGGACGGCCCCGCGCTGGCCTGCGAGCCCGAAGGGGGGGAGGGGGAGGCGGAGGACTGGTGCACCCTGCGCGTGGTTCGCCCGGGACTCTTCGCCGACGACCCTCCCGTCCGCGAGGTGGTCTCGCCCGACGGCCGGTGGCTGGCGGGGGTCCGGGAGGGCGACGTGTGGGTGCGGGCGGCGGCCCGTCGGGACAGCGCGCGGCTCACGACGGAGGGCACGCCCGAGTTCGGCTACGACGTCGAGGGCGCGAAGTGGTCGCCGGACGGGCGGCTGCTGGCCCTGAGGAGGATGGACCGCCGGGGGGTGCCGACGATCCCGATCGTCCGATGGGGCGAGCCCGGAGCGCCCGTGGAGCGCCGGCCCTACAGCCGGGTCGGCCAACCGATTCCCGACCCGGAGCTCCACGTGGTCGACCGGGAGGGGGGCAGGAGTGTCCATGTGGAGCTGGGCGAGGGCGAGGCGCCCTACGTCCACGTGGTGGGATGGAGCGAGGACGGAAGCGCGCTCTACGTGCTCCGCATGAGCCGGCTCATGGACCGGCTGGAGCTCCTGGAGGCGGACGCGGAGACGGGGGCGACGCGGACCCTGCTGGTCGAGACCTCGGACACGTTCATCGGCGGGCTCCCCTTCCTGCAGGGCTACGCGGACGACCTGGACGCGAAGAACCACGTGGTCTTCCTCGGCGACGGCGAGGGCTTCGTGTGGACGTCGGAGCGAGACGGCTGGCGGCGGCTCTACCTGTACGACGGTGACGGCGAGCTCGTCCGCCCGCTGACGCCGACGCGCACGGAGGTGATCCGGCTCGAGGCCGTGGACCCCGAGGGCGGTCGGGTCTACTATTCGGCCCGCCCGGACCCCGAGGATCCCCACGCCGAGGCGCTGCTCCGCGCCCCGATCGAGGGAGGCGAGCCGGAGCGGCTGGTCGACGGACCGGTCCTGGAGGACCTGGCCCTCGGTCCCCGTGGGGAGTTCCTGTGGGTGTTGCGTGGCGGGCTGGAGGGTACGCCGACGGCGGAGCTCCGCCGGGCGGACGGGACCCCGGTGCGGACCGTCTGGTCCGCGGCCGGGCTGCTGGACGAGCTGCCGACGCCGGAGCCCGAGCCGTTCACGGCCACGGCGGCGGACGGCGAGACGGCCCTCCACGGCATGATCTTCCGCCCTTCGGACTTCGTCCCGTCCCGGAGCTATCCCGTCGTGGAGATGATCTACGGCGGGCCGAACGTGGCCGTCGTCCCCCGCTCGCCCCTGAATCCCTTCCTCTGGGTACACCAGGCCCTGGCGGACGCGGGCTTCGTGGTCGTCTCGCTGGACGGCCGCGGGACGCCGGGGCGAGGCAAGGCCTTCCAGGACGCCTTCCACGGGAGGATCGGCCAGGGCGAGATCGCCGATCACGCGGCAGCCCTTCGTCAGGCGGCCGCCGACCGCCCGTGGATGGACCTCGACCGCGTGGGGGTCATGGGGCACTCCTGGGGCGGCTACTTCGCCCTGCGGGCCCTCCTCACGGCCGCCGGCCTCTACCGCGTCGGCGTGGCCAGCGCGCCGGCCGTGGACCTGGAGGACTTCCGGGTCGCCGTCGAGCCCTACATGGGGTGCCTTCCGGAGAACTGCCCGGAGGCCTACCGGGCGGGCTCGAACACCCGCCTGCTGGACCGGCTGCAGGGGGAGCTCCTGCTCCTCCACGGGACGGCCGACCGCGACGTGCCGGTGGGCGAGACCCTCCGGCTGGCGGACGCCCTGAACGGGGCGGGGATGCGTTACGACCTCGTCCTCTTCCCGGGGAGCTCCCACGGCATCCCCGGGAACCCGACGTGGTGGATGCGGACGACAGGGTTCCTGACGGAGGCGCTGGGCGTACGGACGGCCGAATCTTCCAGCGGGGCGGCGGATCTCCGCCCGGCGTCCTCCCCGGAGGCCGCCCCGGCACCTTCTCCGGAGCCTGCTCGGGACACCGCCGAGGTCCTCGCCGCCGCCCGGTCCTTCCTGACCGCCTTCAACCGCCTGGACTGGGAGCCCTTCCACGGCAGCTTCGACCCGTCGGCCACGGTCTTCCAGCCCTTCGGCGAGCCCTTCCGGAACGACGGCCCGGAGGAGGTCGCCGCGTTCTTCCGGGGCTTCTTCGACCGGGTGCGGGCGGCGCGGGACGGCCCGCCGTACCTCGAGATCGAGCCGGATGACCTCCGGATCGATCCGATCGGCGAGGCCGCGGTCGTGACCTTCCACCTGCCGGGTGAGGAGCAGGTCGGCCGACGGACACTGGTCTTCGGCCGCGACGCCCCCGACGCGCCGTGGCGCATCGCCCATCTGCACGCCTCCACCCTCGAGCGCCCCGGGGCCGGTGGGGAAGGAGCGGGAGCGCCGTCCCGGCAGCTCGAGGCCGGGCAGGCGCAGCGCTATGCCGGTCGCTACACCCTGTCGCATCCGGAGGCCGGAGGCATGACGCTGACGTTCCGGGTCGACGACGACGGCCTGGAGGTGGACGCGGGAGGCGACGTGCGCGAGCTGAGCTACCTCGGCGGACACGTCTTCCGGGACGCCGCCGCGGGGTTCCTGTTCGTGTTCGACGTGGACCGCGACGGCCGGGCGACCGGGGTCACGGGCCTCCCTCGGGAGCTGGACCGTCCGGGGCGGAGGTGATCGAGGCGGAGGGTCGCATGGTCCTGCCGGGCCTCTGGGATATGCACGTTCACGTGCAACGGGGCATGATCGAGGAGCTGGACGCGCCGCTCCTCCTCGTCGCCGGCGTCACGAGCGTGCGCGGCACCACGGCCTCCGAGTGGGCGGCCACATCCCCAACGAGATGACGGGGGCGGAGCTCGTCGAGAGCGGCCTCGACGAGCTGCAGCACCTCTTCTACCTGCGTGTGGGCGCGGCCGGGATACGGGGGCTGGGTACCGATCGGAACGTCGGGGCGCGGATGGCCTCCGTCCATGCGGGCACCGAGGTGTGGGAGGCGTTCGTCCGGAAGCTGCTCGATCACGACGACGTCGTCGTCGATACCGAGGAGATCAGCGACATCCGTCGGGTGGTGACGGTGGTGAAGGGCGGGACCGTCTACGATCCGGCGGCGATCTACCGGGCGCTGGGAATCGAGCCCTGCTGCGAGGAATGATGCGCTACGCACGTCGCGACCGGCCCACCGCTCTGCTGCGCGCCGTCTACCCCGCCCTGATCGCGCTGGCGCTCTCAGTCGGGATCTGCGTGTCGGCCAACGCACAGACGATTCCCTCCGCGCCGGCCACCTGAGCGACTCCGCCGCCGGCAGGGTGGAGGGCCGGACGGACGAGCCCCGACCCGGGGGGAGGAGGATGGGGGCGCCTCCCCGGCTCGCGTCACTCCTCCACCGGCGGCGCGCCGGCCGCCTCCAGCGCCCGCTCGAGCCCCGGGATCACCTCCTCGCCGAAGCGGGCGACCTCCTCGCGGATCGGGGCCAGCTCGCCGCGGCCGACCTCCACGGTCCGGCGGTGCAGCTCGGTGGGCCCGTAGGTGGACTCGGAGCCCCGCAGGCCGACGAAGAGCCGGTCGGACGGGGTCGGCGGCCCCGGCTCGCCGACCTCGTCCTTCGCCTCGCTCCCCTCGAGCTCCTCCCGGAGCTGCAGCAGGTCGCTGCGGGCCTCGTGGAGCCGGCCCGCCAGCTCCGGGTCGGTGGCGTCGGCCCGCTCGAGGGCCACTTGCATCGCCTCGACCCGGTCCAGGTGCTCGTCCAGGGACGTGGAGGTGCGCTCCAGCGCCCGCTGGAAGGCGGTGACCTCGTCGCGGAAGGCGCTCACCTGATGGTCGGAGGCGCGGGGGAGGGCGCCCTCGCGGAGCGGCTCCACCTCGAAGCGGACGGGCCCGGCCAGCTCGGTCTCCTCGCCGCGCACGTGGGCGACGAGGGTCGCCGTGTAGGGGCCGGGCAGGGCCAGGAAGCCCTCGTCGAAGAAGCCGCCCTCCTCGGGCTCCTCCACGTCCACCACGTTGGCGGGGGCGTGGCGGAGGTCCCAGCTCACCCGGTGCACGCCCGCCGAGGTCGGGCCGTCCACCCGGTCGATCACCGTGCCCGCGGTGTCGCGGACCACGACCTGCACGACGGGCCCCTGTTCGCGCGTCTCGCGCTCCAGGGCGTCCCAGCCGGGGAACGGGACGTCCTCGTCCTCGCCCAGCTCCTCCTCCCGCTCCCGGCGCCGGTCCTCCAGCGACTCGTAGCCGTCCCGCAGGTGGTAGGTGAAGGTCGCGCCGAAGGGCGGGTTCTCGGCCCGGTACTCGGCGTCCCCCTGGGAGTCCGACACCTCGTCCTCCAGGTACCACCAGGCCGTCCGCGGGGCCAGCAGCGCCCCCTCCCGGGAGAGGTCGTCGGCGTCCAGCTCCCGGAGGGGGGAGTAGTCGTCGAGGACGAAGATGCCGCGGCCGAAGGAGGCCGCCACGAGGTCCTCGTGCTGGCGCTGGATCACCACGTCCCGGAAGGCGATGGTGGGCGCTCCGCCTTCCAGCTCGGTCCAGCTCTCCCCGCCGTCGGTGGTGAAGAAGAGGCCGAACTCCGTGGCGGCGAAGAGCAGGTCGGGGTCCACGTGGTCCTGTACCACCCGCCACACCAGGTGGCGGTCGGGCAGGTCGCCGGCGAGGGAGGTCCAGGAGCGGCCCCGGTCGGTGCTCTTCACCAGGTAGGGGCTGAAGTCGCCGCTCTTGTGGTCGTCCAGCGCCACGTAGACGGTGCTCGCGTCGTGGCGGTCGGCCTTGATGTCGTTGACGAAGGCGGTCGGGGGGACGCCCGGCAGGTCGCCCACCTCGATCGTCCGCCAGCTCTCGCCCCCGTCCTCGGTGACCTGCAGCAGGCCGTCGTCGGTGCCCGCGTAGATCAGCTCCTCGTCCAGGGGCGACTCGCCCAGCGAGGTGATCGTGTTGTAGTTGGACATCGCCGAGACGTCCCACGGATTGTCCCAGCTCCGCTGCTTGCCCATGATCGGCAGCTCGATGCGCTCCTGGTCGCGCGTCAGGTCGCCCGAGATCGGGGTCCAGCTGTCGCCCCGGTCGTCCGACCGCCACACGCGCTGGGAGGCGTGGTAGATCCGGGCCGGGTCGTGGAAGCTCACCTCGATCGGCGCGTCCCAGTTGAAGCGCTCGAACTCCTCGCCCTCGCCCGCCTGGGGCTGGATGTAGACCGCCTCGCCGGTGGACCGGTCGACCCGGAAGAGCACGCCCTGCTGGTACTCGCCGTAGTGGATCGTGCTGCCCGGCTCGGTGGCCTGGTCGTGGCCGTCCGCCCCCAGCGTCTTCCACCAGTCGGCGTTGCGGATCCCGTGCTCGGCGTCGGTGCGCGAGGGGCCGGCGTTGGAGCCGTTGTCCTGGGTGCCGCCGTAGACGTGGTAGAAGGGCTCGGCGTCGTCCACGGCGATCTTGTAGTACTGCATGACCGGCAGGTTGCGCACGAAGCGCCAGGTCTCGGTGAGGTCGAAGGTCTCGTAGAGCCCGCCGTCGGAGCCGAAGAGCACGTAGTCGGGGTCGTCGGGCCGGAAGGCGATGGCGTGGTCGTCGACGTGCTTGTCGTCCACGTTCATCGGCTCGAAGGTCGCCCCGTGGTCGGTGGAGACCAGGGTGACCACGCTGACCAGGTAGAGGCGCCCGAACTGGTGGGGCGAGGCGTAGAGCTCCTGGTAGTAGTGCGGGCCGGTGCCGCCCGAGACGGCGTCGGACATCTTCGTCCACGAGGCGCCACGGTCGGTGGACTGGTAGACCGCGCCGGTGCGGCGGTCGAGGGTGACGGCGGCGTAGACCCGGTCGGGGTCCTGGGGCGAGACGGCCAGCCCGATCTTGCCCATGTTCGAGTCGGGGAGCCCGGTGGTCAGCTCCTGCCAGGTCTCGCCCCCGTCCTCGCTCTTGTGGATCCCCGAGCCCGGGCCGCCGCCCATGTAGGCGGCCACCGTCCGGTGGCGCTGCCAGGTGGCGGCGTAGAGCCGGTCGGGGTCCCGCGGGTCCATGACCAGATCGGTGGCGCCGGTCCACTCGTCGTCGCCCAGCACCTTCTCCCACGTCTCCCCGCCGTCGGCGGTCTTGTAGACGCCCCGCTGGCCGCCGGAACTCCAGAGGGGGCCCTGCGCCGCCACCCAGACCACGTCGGAGTCCTCGGGATGGACCAGGATGGTGGAGAGGTGCTCCGAGGCCTCGAGCCCCATGTTCTCCCAGGTCTCGCCGCCGTCGTCGCTCCGGTAGATCCCGTCCCCGAAGCCCACGTGCCGCCCGCCGACGTTCTCGCCCGTCCCCACCCACACCGTGGAGGGCGCGCTCGGGTCCACTGCCACCGAGCCGATGGAGTAGGAGGACTGCCCGTCGAAGACGGGGGTGAAGGTCGTGCCGGCGTTCTCGGTCTTCCACACCCCGCCCGAGCCCACGCCCACGTACCAGACGCTGGGGTCCTCCGGGTGGATCTCGATGTCGGCGATCCGCCCCCCGTTGATGGCCGGCCCGAGGTTCCGCAGCTCGAGCCCGGAGAGGTCCACCTCCGAGAGCGTCGGGGCGGCCTCCTGCGCGGCGAGGGGCCCCGGGGCGAGGCCGGGGGGGAGGACGAGGGTGGTGAGGAGCGCGGCGGCGAGGGCCGTGGTCGTCCGGGTCATGGGGCGTCCGGGGCTGCGGCGGGAGAGGAGGGGCGAGGCCGCGGGAGCCAGCGCGGCCAAGCTAGCCCGGGCCGGGAGGGGCGACAAATGTCGCCGTGCCGACGGCCCCACCCTCCGTCGCCCGGGTCGCGCTCGGCCCCGGGGCGGCTCCACGGCCGGCGCGCGGGTGCCGCGCGCCGGGTCCCGTCAGGCGCCCTCCACCCGCCCCTGGTCGCCCCCTGCGGCCAGCCGGTCGCGGATCTCGGCGGGCCAGGGCTCGGACGATCCGCCGGGCTGGGCGCTGACGTGCACCCCCACCATCTCGCCCTCGGCGGCGGAAGCGTCCTCGTCCACGGCGGCCGGGGCGTCGTCGCCCTCCCCGGTGTCCTCGTCCTCCCGGTAGAGGGCGAAGGCGTAGCGCACGGAGCTCTCTCCCACCTCAGCCACCTCGAGCTCGGTGCGGACGGCGTCCCAGAAGGCGAGCTCACGGCGGAAGTCGCACGAGACGTGGACGCGGGGCGTGCGCCCGAAGGTGTAGTCGCGGATCCCGAGCCGGTCGTGCAGGGCGGCCTCGGCCGCCTCCACCAGGCGGAAGACGGTGGACCAGTGGTAAACGCCGGCGGCGTCGGTGTCCTGCCACTCGATGCGCCG
This sequence comes from uncultured Gemmatimonadota bacterium, assembly GCA_964479295.1. GTDB lineage: Bacteria > Gemmatimonadota > Gemmatimonadetes > Palauibacterales > Palauibacteraceae > CAYVFM01. Next base: position 2,408 of record CAYZLN010000035.1, on the reverse strand, counting down.
GACGATCTCGATGCGGGCGGGGGCGTCGGTCATGGGGTCTCCAGATCGGCTTCGAGAGAGGACGGGCGAGCCTTCAGGCATCGGCGGCGCCGGAGCGGGCGGAGCGCTCGATCATGCGATGATGCTCCTCCCAGTCCGGCTCGGGCGCCGTCTCCCGGTCGTCGCAGGCCTCGAAAAAGGCCAGGAGCTGATCGGCCGCGTCCAGCCCGGATCCCTCTCTCTCGGAATCAGACATCGCTGCTGAAGACCGCCTCCAGGTCGATGTCGCCGACGACGTCGCCGCCGGCGCGGACCGGCAGGCGGTCGGTGAAGCGCCGGTGGACCGGCTCTGCCGGTTCTCCGCCCCCGAGCACGTCCGGCTCCGGGCCCTCGGCCGCATCGTCGTCCGCGGCGCCTCTCGCCTTCCCGCCGAAGCGCCACACGTCCACGGCCTCCTCCCGGGGGTCGACGATCCAGTACTCCCGCACTCCCTGGCGCCGGTAGAGCTTGCGCTTCACGCCCCGGTCGCGCTCCTCGGTCGACGGGGAGAGGACCTCGACGACGAGGTCGGGGGCGCCTCGGATCCAGTCGTCGGCCATGATGCCCCGGCGCTCCCGGGAGACGAATACGAGATCGGGCTGGACCCCTTCGCCTGTGGCCGGGAACTCGACCCCGACGGGGGCCGATGCGAGGACGCCGTGGCCGGGCGCCTCCAGAAGCCTGTCGAGGGCGACGGCGAGCCTGTGGCAGATCCGCTGGTGCCGGAAGGACGGCGCAGCCGTCACGTACAGCTCCCCCTCGACCGCCTCCCGACGGCGGCCGTCGTCGGGCATCTGCTGGACGTCGCGCCAGGAGATCTCCGTCGTGGCCATGGGGCGCACATTATACCTCCGCGGAGGGATGCGGACCATCGAGCGCCGGCCGACGTCCCCGCCGCCGGCCCGGCTTCTCCGCCATTCTCCGCCGGAGGCTCATCCCGTGGTCAACAGACGGTCGCGCCATAGATTGACGAGGGACGTCCATAGATTGACGGCCGGATGGCGACGCCCCCCCAGCGTGGGGGCGACCCCGGGATCGATCGCCCGCCCCGGAGGAGTGGACCGTGACGCTTTTCTACGACCTCGAGACCACCGGCCTGGACCCGGACACCGCGCGGATCGTGGAGCTGGCGGCGGTGGACGGGCGCGAGGCGTCCCCGGCGGATCCGGACCGGGGAGGCGGGGCCGGGAGCCCCCAGCGCGAGTTGTTCGGGGCCGGGGGAGGGGGCGGCGCGCCCGGCCATGGCCGCGGACGGGCCGCCCGCCCGGACGGTGGGGAAGGACCCACGGGACGCAGCCCGCGCCGGCCGGCGCGGGCCGACGCCGCCGGAGCGGAGGACGAGGGGGCCGTCTACCGGCGCCTCTTCCACCCGGGCGTCCCCATCCCGGAGGAGGCCTCCCGGGTCCACGGCATCACCGACCGTGACGTGGCCGACGCCCCCCGCTTCGCCGAGGCGGCGGCCGAGATGCAGGGGATGTTCGAGGGACGGACCCTCTGCGGCTACAACGTCCGGGCCTTCGACACCCCGCTGCTGGACGCCGAGCTGCGGCGGGCCGGCCAGCCGGGCCTGGAGCTGGACGCGGTGGAGGAGATCGACCTCTACCGGGTCTGGACGACCCTGGAGCCGGCGGAGGGGAGCGGCTACCGGACCCTGGAGCGGGCGGTGGAGCGCTACCTCGGCCGGACGCTCGTCGACGCCCACGCGGCGGCCGCCGACACGAGGGTCTTGCCCGAGCTGCTGGAGGCGATGCGGGAGCAGCACGGCCTCGGCCGGGAGGAGCTGCTGGAGCTGAGCGACCCGCCGGACGAGGTCGACCGCGCCGGGAGGCTCCGGCGGGCCGACGGCGAGGTCGTGTTCGCCTTCGGCAAGCACGCCGGCGAGCCCGTGGCCCGCCACCCGGACTACGTGGACTGGATGCTGGACGCCGACTTCCCCCGGGAGACGAAGCGGATCCTGCGCCGGGTGCGGGCGGGGCGGTAGACGGGCCCCTCCCCCTGACGGGCCTTCCGCTCCGCGCCCGCTCCCCGATCTGCAACGGTGCGTGCAGAACGCCACGGCGTCCGCCCGCCGCCCGCGGCCCGGACCGCGCCGGCGGCCCGAGGCCCGGTCGGGCCGACTTCCCCGTGCTCCCGGGCCGAACGCGAGCCCCGCGGGTCCGCCTGCCGCCGATCGCGCGCGAGGCGCCCGACTTGCGCCCTCCATGGAGGGGGAGGTGGGGCCGGACGACGACCGGCCGGGGAGGGAGCGGACGCACGCCCACGACACGGAAGCGGAGCCGAGGACCCATGAACCCACCGACCGGCGCCCTCCGACGACGCCGGACACGGCCCCGGACGAGCCGTGCGTGAGCTGCTGCGCGGGGCCCTGTGGCTGGCCATCGCGATCGGGG
>CAYZLN010000034.1:9182-13374 GCA_964479295.1 uncultured Gemmatimonadota bacterium | reverse complement strand
CCGGCTCTGGTGGCGCGGCATGGCGGGGCCCTGGGACGACCGGGAGACGGCGGAAGCCCGGGCGGACGACCTCCCGGCCGACGCGCTGGAGACCGAACCCTGGGTGGGCCGCTTCCCCGTCGAGCCCTCAGACCCCTCGGCCGCGGCGGCCGGAGGCCGATGATCCGGCCGGCCCCGCGCCCGGCTTCGGCGCCGGCCCCCGTCCGGTCCCGCCCGGGCCGGGGCCGGTCCCCCCGCGGCGCCCTCCGGTGAGCCCGGGCGAGCCGCGATGAGCCCGCTCGAGGGGCTGCGCCTGGCCCTCCACCAGATCCGGTCCCACAAGCTCAAGTCGTTCTTCTCCCTCCTGGGCGTCGTCATCGGCATCACCTTCCTCATCGCGGTGATCACCGTGGTGGAGGGGATGAACCGCTACGTCCAGGAGGACTTCGCCGGCTCCATCTTCGGCGTGAACACCTTCACGGTGGTCCAGCGCCAGCAGATCAGCACGGGCCCCCGGTCGGAGGAGCAGCGGCGGCAGGAGGCGCGGAACCCCGAGCTGACGCTCCGGGACGTGGAGGTGGTGCGGGAGGCGGTCCCGGACGTCCGGGCCTTCGCCTACGAGGCCGACCGCCGGTTCGACCGCGTGCGGCGGAACGAGCACGAGCGGCGCAACATCCGGGCGGTGGGCGGATCGGAGGGCTACATGGAGCTCCAGGGCTGGGACGTGGCCAGCGGCCGCGGCCTCGCCCCGCTGGACCACCGTCGGCAGCTCCGGGTGGCCGTTCTGGGCGCCGACATCGCCGAGAAGCTCTTCCCCGACCGCTCGCCCCTCGGCGGCCGGGTGCGGGTGGGCGGCCAGCGCTTCCGGGTGGTCGGGGTGATGGAGCGCCAGGGCGGGCTCGTCGGAAACCTCAGGGACGCCACCGTCCTCGTGCCGTTCTCGACCTGGTCGCAGACGCTCGCCCCGGACCCGGACGAAGTGGAGCAGATCCACGTCAAGGGCCACTCGGCCGAGCAGATGGAGGCGGCCATGACCGACGTGGAGGGGGCGCTCCGGGCCGACCGCAGGCTCCGCCCCCGCGACCCGAACAACTTCCACCTCCAGACCTCCAGCGACCTGCTGAGCGCCTGGAACCAGATCAACGACATCCTCCTGACCGCGCTGCCCGGCCTGGTCTCCATCTCGCTGGTGGTGGGCGGCATCGTCATCATGAACATCATGCTGGTCTCGGTGAGCCAGCGGGTCCGGGAGATCGGCCTCCGGAAGGCGCTCGGGGCGAGCCGCCGCGACATCCTGCTCCAGTTCCTCCTGGAGGCGTCGGTGCTGTCGGTCGTGGGCGCCGTGTTGGGCGTGGCCCTCGGGGTGGGGCTCGCGCGGGGCGTCGAGGCCGTCTCCCCCCTCCCGGCCGCGACCCCGATGTGGGCCGTGGTCGTCTCGGTGGTGCTCGGGGTGGCCGTCGGGCTCGTCTCGGGCATCTACCCCGCGCGGCAGGCCGCCCGGCTGGACCCGGTCGAGGCCCTGAGCCATGAGTGACCGCCGGCAGGGCATGGCCTGGTACACGGCGCTGGGCCAGGGGGTGACGATGGCCCTCGAGGCGCTCGGGGCCAACAAGGTCCGGAGCGGCCTCACCGTCCTGGGCGTCGCCATCGGCGTGGCTGTGGTGATGATCATGGCGGCGGTGATCCAGGGGGTGAACGACAGCTTCCTCGAGCTGCTGTCGGCCCAGGGGCCGAAGACGTTCTACGTGCAGCACGCCAGCGTGAGCGGGGGCGGCGGGGTCAACACGGGGCTCGAGGAGGAGGAGCCGGAGTTCCTGAGGAACCCGCCGCTCGAGCCCGGCTGGGCCGGGCGGCTCGTCGAGCTGCCCGGCATCCGGCAGGTGTCGCCCCTGGCCGACCTCAGCCAGACCGGCTTCCGGGCCCGGCGCGAAGGCTCGGAGGTCGACGTGTCGCTGCTGGCCGTCACGTCGGACTACCTGGAGATGACCCACGGCGACGTCGTCGACGGCCGCTTCTTCACCCGCAGCGAGGAGCAGCGCGGCCGCCGGGTGGCCGTGGTGGACCCGGACGTCGTGGCCGACCTGTTCGGGGGACGGGACCCCGTCGGGCGCGACTTCGGCCTGGGCCGGACGTCCGGGCAGGGAGGGCAGACCCGGTTCGAGGTCGTCGGGATCTACGAGCCGCCGCCGAACCTGTTCTCGGGGCTGGCCACCCACTACGTGCTCGTCCCCTTCGAGGCCGCCTGGCAGCACCTCGACGTCTGGGACCGGATGATGGCCCTGGTCGTCGAGCCCGAGGAGGACACCCCCCTGGCCGAGGCGCTGGACGTGGTGCGGGGCTCGATGCGCCAGATCCGCGGCCTCGAGCCCGGCGAGGAGGACGACTTCGCCCTGGTGACCCAGGACGAGATCCTCGACCTGTGGGACCAGCTCACCACGGTGCTCTTCTCGGTGATGGTCGCCCTCTCCGGGGTCGGGCTGATGGTGGGGGGCATCGGGGTCGTCGGGATCATGATGATCTCGGTGACCGAGCGGACCCGCGAGATCGGCGTCCGGAAGGCCATGGGCGCGCGCCGCCGGGACGTGCTGTGGCAGTTCCTGGTGGAGGCGGCCACGCTGACGCTCATCGGCGGGGCCGCGGGCATGCTCCTGGGAGGGGGCGCCGTGGCGGCGCTGGAGGCCTGGACGCCCGTGCCCGCCTCGGTGCCGCTCTGGGCGGTGATCGCGGCGCTCGCCGTCTCGGCCCTGACGGGCGTGGGCTTCGGCCTCTACCCGGCCGCCCGGGGGGCCCGTGCCGACCCGGTGGAGGCGCTCCGGTACGAGTGACCGCGGGCTGAGGGGGCCGGTCGGTCGGGTCGGACCGATCGCGGCCGGTTTCGAAGATCGCCCCCCCGGCCTAACGTGTGCGGGAGCCGTCGGCCCGGCCCCGCCCGATCCGGGTCCGCCGGGCCGGCGCTGCCCCTGCGACCACCGACTCCCCCGTCCTCGCACCCGCCCGGCCATCGATGGCAGACGACCACCGCCCCGTCGACGTCCTCGCCATCGCGCCGCACCGCGACGACGCCGAGCTCACGTGCGGGGGGACGCTGATCCGGGCCGGCGACCAGGGGCACCGGACCGGCGTCCTCGACCTCACCCGCGGCGAGATGGGCACCCGGGGGTCGGCCGAGCAGCGCGAGCGGGAGGCCCGCCGGGCGGCCGAGATCATGGGGCTCGACGTCCGCCTGAACGCCGGGCTCCCCGACGCCGGGCTCGCCAACGACGAGGAGAGCCGGGTGACGATCGTCGGCTTCCTCCGCGAGCTGCGGCCGCGGGTGGTCGTCCTGCCGTTCCGCCGGGGGCGCCATCCCGACCACCGGGTGGCCGCCGAGCTGGGGCGGGACGCCTGCTACCTGGCCGGGCTCGAGAAGTACGGCGGACAGGGCGCCGCCCACCGCCCGCACAAGGTGATCCACGCCCTGACGTACCGGGAGGACCCGATCAAGCCCACCTTCGTGGTCGACGTCACCGACCAGTTCGAGCGGAAGATGGAGGCGGTTCGGGCCTACGCCTCGCAGTTCGACGGCGTCGAGGCCGCCGGGGAGATCTTCCCCACCGGACAGCAGCTCTACGAGCGGATCGAGACCCAGAGCCGCCACTACGGCTCGCTGATCCGCCGGCCCTTCGGGGAGCCCTTCTGGACGGAGGAGACCGTCCGCGTCGACGACGTCGCGGACCTCACGGTGCGGTCCATGTGAGGCGGCCGCCGGGGCCGCCCCCGGGCTCAGCCGCAGCTCACCTCCACGAGGAGCCGCTTCCAGCTCGGCACCTCCGCACCGCCCACCCGGACGGCCCGCACCGAGGCCCGTCCGCCGGTCCGCATCCACGGCGCCAGCCAGCGGGCGATCTCGTGGGGGAGGTGGCCCAGCGGGCTCCCGCCCTCCAGGTGCACCCAGACCTGCTCCTGGGCGGCGCACTCGGGGTCGGGCACGAGGAGCAGTCGGTCGCCCGCCTCCACGCTGGACAGCCGGCGGTGGCGGCCGGCGAACGCCAGTCCGTGGACGGTGGCTCGGAAGCGGGAGGCGGCGGGGGGTGTGAGGGCTTCTGAGGACGACGGCTCGGGGGCGGTGCGGCCGGCTTCCATCGAGTCCGTCTGCCTTCGCTGGAGGACCGTGGGCTCGCGGGATCGGGCAACTTACGGCACGGCCCCCCGGCCGGAAAGGCGTCGGTCCGGG
>CAYZLN010000034.1:6534-9082 GCA_964479295.1 uncultured Gemmatimonadota bacterium | reverse complement strand
TGTCCGTCGTCGCCGGGCCCACCGGGAACCTCGCCGGCGACGGCGGATATGAACTACCCGCGCCGATCCGCCCCCGACGCCCCCGGAGGGCCCGACGGCGGCCCCGGCCCGGCGTTGCCGCCGGACCGCGCCGGACGACGGCGCCCCCGGAGGTGGGGGCGCGTCGCCGACCACCCCGACCGGAGACCGACGATGAGCCAGGCGCCCCCCGACAGCGGCTCCCCGGCCGTGTACCTGGACCACGCCGCGACGTCGCCGCTCCGCCCCGAGGTGCGGGACGCCATGGAGGAGGCCGTGGGCGAGGCCGACTTCAACCCGGCGAGCCCGCACGGCTTCGGCCAGCGGGCGCGCCGGCACCTGGAGGACGCCCGCCGGGAGCTGGCGGAGCTGCTGGACGCCCCCCGGCACGCGATCCACTTCACCGGCGGCGGGACCCAGTCCGACAACCTGGCCGTGCTCGGCTTCGCCCGGGCGCACCGGGACGAGGGCCCGAGGATCCTGGTCTCGGCCGTGGAGCACAAGGCGGTGCTCGGGGCGGCGAAGCAGGCCGCGAGGGAGGGAGCGCGCGTCGACCGGATCCCCGTCGACCGCCACGGCCGGCTCCGCCTCGACGCCCTGGAGGCCCGCCTCGGGGAGGGCGACGGCCGGCCCACCCTGGTCTCCGTCATGTGGGCCAACAACGAGGTGGGCACCGTCCAGCCGGTGGCCGAGGCCGCCGAGCTGGCGCACCGCCACGACGCTCTCTTCCACACCGACGCCGTCCAGGCCCTGGGGAAGCGCGGGGTCTCCCTCGAGGCGGTCCCCGCCGACCTGCTCACGGCCACCGCCCACAAGCTGGGCGGGCCCGTGGGGATCGGGCTGCTGTACCGACGGGAGGGCGTGGAGATCGAGCCGCTGACCCACGGCGGGAGCCAGGAGGGCGGGCTGTGGCCCGGCACGCAGAACCCCCTGTCGGCCACGGGCTTCGCCCGGGCCGCCGCGCTCGCCGTCGACGGGCGCGAGGCGTCGGCCGAGCGGTGGGAGGCGATGCGGGACCGGCTCGAGGAGCGGCTCCGGGCCGACCTCCCCGACCTCCGGGTCCACGGCGGCGGGGCCCCCGAGCGGCTGCCCAACGTCCTGAGCGTGGGGCTGCCCGGCTGCGAGACCTCGTCGCTGCTGGTGAGCCTGGACATGGAGGGCGTCGCCGCCTCCAGCGGCTCGGCCTGCAGCAGCGGCTCCGCCTCGCCCTCCCACGTCCTGGAGGCCATGGGCGTGTACGACGACGCGCCCGACGACTACGCGGTGCTCCGGTTCAGCCTCGGCCCCGCCACCGACGAGGACGACGTGGAGCGGGCGGCCGACGTCACCGTCCGGGCGGCGGCCCGGCTGCGCGGCGGCACCGCGGCCCGGGCATGAGCGACGCGGCGTCGGCGCCGGCCCGCCGCGGGGCGCCCCCGGACGCCGAGCGGCGGGTCCGCGACCACCTCCGCCGGCGGATCGGGGAGAGGACCGCCTCCGTCCTGGCCGCCATGTCGGGGGGCGTCGACTCCAGCGTCACCGCGGCCCTGCTGGCCCGGGCCGGCCACCGGGTGACGGGCGCCACCATCAAGACCTTCTGCTACTCGGAGGTGGACGGCCCCGAGAACACCTGCTGCGGCCTGGAGGGGATCGCCGACGCGAAGGCCGTCGCCGGCCGCGTGGGCTTCCCCCACTTCGTCTACGACGCCGAGGAGGCGTTCGCCCGGGACGTCATCGACGACTTCGTCTCGGAGTACGCCGCCGGCCGGACGCCCATCCCCTGCGTCCGGTGCAACAGCTTCACGAAGTTCCGCGACCTGCTGCGCCGCGCCGACGCCCTCGGCTGCGACTTCATGGCCACCGGCCACTACGCCCGCGTGCGGCGCGGCGACGACGGCGAGACCCGGATCCTGCGGGCCGAGGACGACGACAAGGACCAGACCTACTTCCTGTGGGCGATCCCGCCGGAGGCCGTCGAGCGGCTGGTGCTCCCCGTGGGCGAGGTCCGGAAGGACGAGGTCCGCCGGGTGGCCCGCGAGCTCGAGCTGAGCACCGCCGACAAGCCCGAGTCGTTCGAGATCTGCTTCGTCCCCGACAACGACTACCGGGGCGTGCTCCGGCGGTACCTGGGCGAGGACCACCCGGCGCTCTCGCCGGGGCCCTTCCTGCTCGAGGACGGTGAGGAGGTCGGCCGCCACGAGGGCTACGCCGACTTCACCGTCGGCCAGCGGAAGGGGCTGCCCGGGGGCTTCCCCGAGCCGATGTACGTCGTGGAGATCCGGCCCGACGACCGCGCGGTCGTCGTCGGCCCCCGGGCGTCGCTGCGCACCTCCCGCGTCGAGGCCCGGAGCCCGAACTGGCTGGCCCGCCCTCCGGAGCCCGGCGAGCGGGTGGGCGTGCGCGTCCGCCACGGCGCGCCGGTGGTGGAGGCCGAGGTGGAGGAGGTCTCGGAGGACGGGTTCGCCCTGGAGACGGCCGTCGACCAGCGGGCCGTCACCCCCGGCCAGAGCGCCGTCGTCTACCGCGACCGGGTCCTGGTGGGAGGCGGCGT
>CAYZLN010000034.1:0-6434 GCA_964479295.1 uncultured Gemmatimonadota bacterium | reverse complement strand
TAGCGCATCCCCTCCGCCTCCGCCAGCTCCTCCGCCGCCTCCCGCCCCTCCTCGCTCAGCTCCTCCGGGACCTGGATCTTCACCCGCACGAGCTGGTCGCCCCGCCGGTCGCCCTTCTGGACGCCCTGGCCCCGGACCCGGAAGCTCGTGCCGCTCTGCGTGCCCGGCGGGATCCGCAGCACCACCTTCTTGCCCTCCACGGTGCGGACGCGGATCCGGGAGCCCAGGAGCGCCTGGGCCAGGTTGATCGGCACCTCGCAGACCAGGTTCATCCCCTCCCGCTCGAAGAAGGGGTCGTCCTTCACCCGGACCCGGATGATCAGGTCGCCGGACGGCCCGCCGCCCGGGCCCCGCTCGCCCTGGCCCGAGATCCGGACCTTCGAGCCGTCCTCCACGCCCGCCGGGATGTCGACCTTCAGCTTCCGGCGGCTCCGGACCGCGCCCTTGCCCCGGCACACACGGCACGGGTCGGAGGGCGTCCGGCCCCGGCCCATGCACTCGGGACAGGGGCGGTTCACCGAGAACCCGCCCTGGCCGAAGCTCACGGTGCCCCGGCCGTCGCACTGCTGGCAGGTCTCCATGGTCGAGCCGGGGGCCGCGCCCGACCCGTCGCAGGTGGCGCACTCCTCGGTGACCGGCACGTTCACGGTGACCTTGCCGCCGCGGACCGCCGTCCGGAAGGACACGGTGACCTCGTACTCGACGTTGCGCCCCCGCTCGGGCCCCTGGCGCTCGCGGCGGCGGGTCCGGCCCCGTCCGCGCCCGCCGCGGTCGAAGATGGAGCTGAAGATGTCGCCGAGGCCCCCGAAGTCCATCTCCGAGAGGTCCTCGAAGCGGAACCCCTCCCGGCCGCCGCGCGCGGCCCCGCCGCCCCGGCCGCCGGTCCCGGGACGGCCGCCGGTGAACGCGCCCCTCCCGCCGAACTTCCGCATCCGGTCGTATTTCTGGCGACGCTCCGGATCGGAGAGGACGCGGTAGGCCTCGGAGATCTCCTTGAAGCGTTCCTCCGACTCCGGGTCGTCGGGGTTGGCGTCGGGGTGGTGCTTCTTGGCGAGCTTGCGGTAGGCCTTCTTGATCTCCTCCTGGGAGGCGTTCTCGGCCACGCCCAGGATCTCGTAGTAGTCCTTGGTCCGCGTGGCCATCAGCCTTCCCCGTCCGCGTCCCCGCCGTCGTCGGGGTCCTCGGCGCCGTCGTCGTCCGCGGAGTACTTCTTCACCTCGACCCGCGCCGGCCGCAGCACCCGGTCGCCGTAGACGTAGCCGTTGATGAGGACGCGCGAGACCACGTCGTTCTCGTCGGGATCGTCGGTGGGGACGGTCAGCAGGGCCTCGTGGTACTCGGGGTCGAAGGCGTCCCCTTCGGGCTCCATCCGGGCCAGGCCGGCCTCGGAGAGCTCCTTCTCCAGCTTGCGCCGGACCATCTCGACGCCCTCCTGGAGCGCCTCGACGGTGGTGGCGTCCGCCGGCGTCTCGAGCACGCGCTCCAGGTCGTCCAGCGCCTCCAGGAGGCGCTCGGCCAGCTCGGCCTGGCCCCGCTCCCGGGCCTCGCTCATCTCCCGGCGGGTCCGCTTCCGGTAGTTCTCGAACTCGGCCGCCAGCCGGAGGTGCTTCTCCCGGAGCTCCTCCATCTCCTCCAGCTCCTCCCGGATCTCCTCGGAGAGCCGGTCGCTGTCGTCCTCCCCGCCGCCGGGCGCCTCGGGCCCGGGGGCGTCGTCCGGATCGGTCTCGGGGTCGGGCGCGCCCTCCCCGGCGTCCCGGCGCCCCCCGGTGTCGTCGGGGCCCTCGGGCTCCCGGTCGCGGCCTCGCTCGCTGTCGGCGTCCTGGGGTTCGTCCACGGTGGTTCCGATCGTCCGGTGGTCGTGTGTCCGCGCGGGGCCGGCCCGACGAGAGCCGGGGCCGGGGGCGGGGGCCAGACGGTGCAAGCGATGTGCCGATTCGACGGCCCGACGGCCCGGGCCGGCGCCGTCGGAGAGGGCTACGGCCGCCGCCCCGCGCGGCGCCGGCGCAGGAGGTCGAGGGCCCCGAGCACGCTCCGACGTCGCACCTCGGCCCTCCCGCCCGGATACCGGCGCCGCACGACGGCGGACACCGGGCCGTCGAGCCCGAGCCACACGGTGCCCACGGGCTTCTCCTCGGTGCCCCCGCCCGGCCCCGCGATCCCCGTCACCGAGACGGCCCAGTCGGCGCCGGACCGCTCGAGGGCCCCGGCCGCCATCTCCCGCGCCGCCGCCTCCGAGACGGCGCCGTGCCGGGCCAGCGTCTCCGCGGAGACGCCCAGGAGGGCCCGCTTCGCCGCGTCCGCGTAGGTGACCACGCCCCCCCAGTAGACGTCGGAGGCGCCGGGCACCGAGGTGAGCTCGCCGCCGAGGAGGCCGCCCGTGCAGCTCTCGGCCGTCGCCAGCCCGGCCCCGTCCGCCCGGAGCGCGTCGAGCACCACCTCGACCAGCTCCCGGTCCCCCACCTCGTAGACGTCCTCGCCGAACCGGCGCCGGAGCGCCTCCACGGCCCGCTCCAGGGCCTCCTCCCCGTCGGGTCGGGCGGCGTCCGGGCCGGGCCGCAGGTGCAGGTCGACGACGCCGGTCCTCGGGTAGCTGGCCACGTCCACCCCGTCCAGGGCCCCGATCCCCTCCAGGGCCTCGGCCACCTCCGACTCCGGCGGGCCCGACAGGCCCACCCGTCGGCGGGGCGGCCCCTCGCCCGGAAGCGCCTCGTCCAGGAACGTCCCCGCCTCCCCCGCCAGCAGGGCGCGGAGCTCGTCCGGCACGCCGGGGAGCGCCAGCACCCAGCCCCGATCCGTGGTGCAGGCGAAGGCCAGCGCCGTGCCGGTCGGGTTCCCCAGCGGCCGGGCCCCCTCCGGGATCCGGGCCTGCCGGCGGCGGCCGTCCCGTCCGGGGCCCGGGGCGCCCCCCACGGCGTTCCCGTCCGGCCGGGGCCGCGCGTCCGGGCTCCAGCCGTCCTCCTCGCGGAGCCCGCGGCCGAGGGCCGACGCCACGGCCTCGCGGGTGCGGTCGTCCCGGGTCGGGCCGATCCCCCCGCTCACCACCACGCCCGACGCCGCCGCCAGCGCCGCCTCCACCGCGTCCCGCACGGCCCCCTCGTCGTCGGGGACGATCCGCGCCCCCTCGACCCGGCCCCCGCGGGCCGTCACCTCCCGGGCCACGGCGGCGGTGTTCCGGTCCTCGACCCGGCCGTCCAGCAGCTCCTCGCCCACCGTGACGAGGCGGACCGCCGGGGCGTCGCCGGGCCCGGTCACCGGCTCACCGGTCCGCCGCCAGCAGCCGCCCGAACGCCGCCAGGTAGAGCACCATCGAGTACACCGTCAGCACCAGGGCGACGGTGAGGACCACGGCCACGAACCAGCCGTGGAACGTCATCCAGGCCTCCCAGCCGCCGCCCCCCCATCCCCGCTCGGCGGCCCCCGAGCGGAGCGCGAACCAGAGGATCGTCGCCCCGAGAAAGACGTTCTGCAGGAAGGCCTTGTACTTGCCGGCCCGGTTCGCCTGGACCACCGTCCCGATCCGGGCCGCCGCGGTCCGGAGGGCGGTGATGAGGGCCTCGCGCCCCAGCAGCACGAGGACGACCCAGAGCGGGACGTGGCCGTACAGGGGCAGCCCCGCCATCGACGGTCGGGAGGTGGTGACCACGTAGATGGGGATGAGCGCCGCCGCCAGCAGGAGCTTGTCGGCCAGCGGGTCGACCAGCTTGCCGTAGTCGGTGATCTCCTCGCGGCTGCGGGCCAGGTACCCGTCCCAGAGGTCCGAGAGCGCGGCCGCCAGGAAGACCGCGAAGGCCGCCAGCATGACGCCGAACCCGGTCCGCAGCAGGAGGACGGCCAGCACCGGGGTCAGGACGAGCCGTCCGGTCGTGACGACGTTCGGGAGCCCCCAGCTCACGTCCCCGGCCCTCCGGGCCCGAACGTCTGCAGCACCCGGACGCCCACCTCCTCCACCGTCTCGACCACCCCTTCGCCGCGCCGCGCGACCGCCTCGACGTACGGCGCGCCGGCCGGGTTCAGCGCCTCCTCCATCCGGTCCACCGGCAGCGCGTCGTCCAGGTCCCGCTTGTTGTACTGGAGCGCGAAGACCAGCTCGTCCAGCTCCCGACCCGCCGCCTCCAGGGCCGCCCGCAGCCGCTCGAGGGCGGAGCGGTCGTCCTCGAGCCGGTCGGGCCCGCTGTCGGCGACGAGCACAACGCCGTCGGCCCCCTCGAGGATCCTCCGCCGGCCGTCCTCCCCGGGGTCGCGGGGGAGGGCGTAGAGATGGAGCCGGGTGGAGAAGCCCCGGATCTCGCCCAGGTCCACGGAGAGGAAGTCGAAGCCGAAGGCCCGCTCGGAGTCGGCCACGGAGGTGATGAGCTTCCCCCGCGTGCCGGGCTCCAGGGCCTGGTGGAGCTGCTTGAGGTTGGCCGTCTTCCCGGCGCCGGCAGGGCCGCAGTAGACGATGCGGGCGTCGGCCTCCCGGGCCACCCGGTCGACGTCCACCGGATCAGCGTCGGGCGGGTCCGGCAGGGCCGGCGCGGCCTCCGGGTCGCGGCCGCCGCCGGGGACGGCCTCCGCCGGGACGGCCGGCGTCAGGCACCTTCGACGCTCTCGGCCGCCTCGGCCTGCTCCACCAGCTCCTCCTCCATGCTCTCGAGGATGCTGGCGGCGCGCTTCCGCAGCAGCGGCCGCTCCTCCCAGGCCACGTAGTCGCGCAGCAGCATCACGTTGTCGACGTCCGGGTGCGAGCGGAGGTAGCCGAGCGCCGCCAGGCGCCGGAGGGGATGGGAGCTGAAGAGGTCGCGCTTGTGGCGGTCCATCTGGTCGCGGGCCAGCCACGCCCCGAGCGCGGTGACCGCCGCCGCGCCGGCCAGGACGCCGCCGGCCACCTTGAGGTACCGCCAGAGCTTCTCGTTCGACCCGGAGTCGTCGTCCCGGAGGATGAAGGTCGGCATTCAGGGCTCCTGCATCTCTTTTCGGCCGGAGAAGGCTTCCTTGATGGTGACGCCGTCGGCGTACTCGAGGTCACCGCCCACCGGCAGACCCCGGGCGAGGCGGGTCACCCGGACCCCCTCCATCTCGGAGACGAGCCGGTGCAGGTAGGTGGCCGTCGCCTCCCCCTCCACGCTCGGGTTGGTGGCGATGATCACCTCCTCCACGCCGTCCCGGAGACGCTCCAGGAGGCTCCGGACGTTCAGGTCCTCCGGCCCCACACCGTCCAGGGGCGAGAGGCGGCCGCCCAGCACGTGGTAGAGGCCGTCGAAGTGCCCCGACTTCTCGATGGCGGAGATGTCCGACGCCTCCTCGACGACACACACCTCCGACCGGTCGCGGCGGGGGTCCGAGCAGAACTCGCAGGGGTCCTCGTCGCTCAGGTTGCCGCACCGCGAGCAGTCCTCCACCTCCTCCACCACCCGCTCGATGGCCCGGGCGAGCTGCATGGCGTCGTCGTCCGGGCCCTTCAGCAGGTGGTACGCCAGCCGCTGCGCCGTCTTCCGGCCGATGCCCGGCAGCCGCCCGAACTCGGTGACGAGCCGGTCGATGGCGGACATGGCGGGCGTCGCGGCGGTCGGAGGCTCGGGGCGGCCGGCGGCTCAGCCGCCCAGGAGCCCCGAGAGGCCGGGGATGGGCAGTCCCCCGGTGAGCTCCTTCATCTGATCCTCCATCTGCTCCCGCGCACGGCGCTGGGCCTCGGAGACGGCCGCCAGGATCAGGTCCTCCAGCATCTCCACGTCGTCGGGGTCCACCACCGAGGGATCCAGGTCGATCTCCCGGATGTCGCCGGTGCCGTCGGCGGTCACCTCGATCATGCCCCCGCCGCTCTGCGCCGTGGCGGTCTGCTCCTTGAGCTTCTCCTGCATCTCGCTCATGCGGGACTGCATCTGCTGTCCCATCTGCATGAGCTGCTTGAAGTCGTCCATGTCGGCAACAGCCCCTCGTTGGTCGGCGCCCACAGTCGTCGAAGGTCCGGCGTCGGAGGCCGGCCGTCGGCTCGTCACCGCCCTCCGGCGGTCAGTCGTCGAGCGCAAGGTCGAGTTCTTCTACCGCTTCCCGGAGCGTGGGATCCATGGACATGAGCTCCTCGAGCCGGCTCTCCCGGGCCGATTCCGCCGTCACGCGGCCCGGCTCGCCGGCTTCCTCGAGCTCGACGGTGAGCTCGCCCACCGGGACGTCGAGGCGGTCGGCCAGCGCCCCCCGCAGGGGCTTCGAGCGCGCCCGGTCCTCCAGGTACGCCCGCAGCTCCTCGGCGATGCCGGACTGGGCCCGGAGGTGGACGGTCCCCCCGGCCAGCTCCACGACCTCCACCGCCGGGGGGCGCAGCGCCATCCGGAAGCCGCCCAGGTTGTCCGCCTGCTGCACGGCCTCCCGCCACACGCGGGCCTCGGGCCGCACCCGGCCTCCGCCGGACGCCCCGTCCGCGGACGCGTCGGGGCCCCGAACGCCCGCATGGCCCGTGG
>CAYZLN010000033.1:2240-13700 GCA_964479295.1 uncultured Gemmatimonadota bacterium | reverse complement strand
CCGGCGCCTCCCGACGGCGAGCCCGCCCCCGAGGAGCCGGCCGATCCCGGCGCCGGGGCCGACGCGCCCTCGGCCGTTCTCGACGAGGTGGCCCGCCTCACGGAAGCGGGCCGTCCCCGCGACGCCGCCCTCCTGGCGGATTCCCTCTACTTCCGGGCGCTCGGGCGGGCGGGCTCGTCCGCCACCGCCGCCGAGGCCCTGCGGCGGCAGGCCCGGGCCCTCGAGGAGGCCGGCGACGTGGCGGCGGCCGCCGACCGGCTCCGGGAGCTCCAGGAGCGCTACCCCGACCGGGCCGGCGGGGACGCCCCCGTCCGGCTGGCGGGCCTCCTGGTCGAGCGGGCGGACGACCCGGAGGCAGCCGGGGTGCTCCTGCGGCGGCCCGGGCCGGACGCGTCGGCGGCCGCCTCCCTCGCCCGCCGCGCGGCCCGGAGCATGTCGACCGGGGAGCTTGAGGGCGTCCTGGAGGGCTCCGGGGCCGGGGGCTCACGCGGAGGCGAGGACGAATCGGACGCGGTCCGCGCCGCCCTCCTGGCCGAGCTGGCGGTGGCCCGGGCCCGGGCCGGACGCCCGGACGGGGCCCGCGAAGCCGCCCGACGCGCCCTCGAGTCGGAGCCGGCCGAGGAGGACGCCGCCCGGGCCCGGTCGGTGCTGGAGGGGGACGTCTCGCCGCGCCGGGGGCCGGTCCGGATCGGGCTCCTGGCGCCGACCTCCGGACGGTTCGCGCCCGTCGGCGACCGGCTCCGGGAGGGTGTCGAGCTGGCGATCGAGGCCCACGGCGACGGCCTCCCGCCGGTGGAGGTCACGACGGTCGACACGGGCGAGGAGGGGGCGGAGATCCCCGACCTCGTCCGGCGGCTGGAGGAGCAGGGGGTCGTGGCCGCGATCGGCCCGGTCCGGTCGGGGGAGCTGGCGCGGGCCGCCGGCGCCCGCTCGGACCCGGGCCTGCTCGTGATCAGCCCCACCGCCGGCGCCGCGGAGGAGGGGGCGCCGGCCGTCTACACCCTCCGCGGGGAGGTCCGGGACGGGGTCCGCGCCGGCCGGGCGCTCGGCCGGTGGATCGGCGACGCGGTGGGGAGTGCGCCGGTGGGGGCCGTCTACCCGGCCGACGGGGCGGGGCGCCGCGCCTACCTGGCGTTCCGGGCGACGCTGGGCGCCGGCGAGGCGTGGATCGCTTCGGCCCACCCGTACGACCCCGACGCCACGACGCTCGAGGCCCCCATCACGGCCGTGAGCGCCTTCGCCCCCCGCGCCGTCTTCGCGCCCGGCGGCTCCGGCAGCTCCGTGCTGCAGATGGCGCCGCAGCTCTCCTACTACGGCGTCCGCGGGGCCGTCGTGGCCGGCGGGCCCGACTGGAGCCGTCCGTCGACGGTGCGCAGGCTGGAGCCCAGCTTCTCGCAGCACCGGGTCGTCGCCACCTTCGTGGACCGGGGGGACGGCTCCGGCGGCTGGGAGCGGTTCCGCAGGGCGTACGAGCGGGAACACCGGCGCTCCGTGCCCGGCAACAGGCTCCCGGCCCTGGCGCACGACGCCGCGCTCCTGGTCCTCCACGCCCTGCGGGACGTCCGCCCGGCGCGGCCGCGGGCGGTGGCTCGCCGGGCGGCGGCCACGGGGCCGGTGGACGGGGCGACCGGGCGGCTGTGGCTGGATCCGGGCACGGGCGCCGCCGAGCGCCGGGTCCGGGTGCGGGCGCTCCGGGACCGCGAGCTGGTGCCGACCTCGGCCGCCGAGGTGGGCGAGTGGCTCCGGTCGGCCGCGGGGCCGGAGACGCCGCGGACCCGGAGCCGCCGGCAGCGGGCGGTGCAGGCGGTGCGGGAGTCGGGGATCCGGCTGGAGCCGCCGGGCGACGGGGACGGCTGAGCCCGCGCCCTTTCACGGCGTCCCCGGCGGGTTCGCCGCCGGGGACCGCGGGCCGCCGGGCCCGGTCACCGGAACGGAGGAGCAGCATGACGATGCGGGACAAGCTCCAGGAGCTCGAGGAGCGCCGCCGGGAGGCCGAGCGGGGCGGAGGCGAGGAGCGCCTGGAGCGTCAGCACGACAAGGGGAAGCTGAGCGCCCGGGAGCGCCTCGACCTCCTCCTGGACGAGGGGAGCTTCGTGGAGCTCGACCGCTTCGTCGAGCACCGGTGCCACGAGTTCGGGATGGAGGAGGAGAGGATCCCGGGCGACGGCGTGGTCACCGGCTACGGGGAGATCGACGGCCGCACCGTCTACGTCTTCAGCCAGGACTTCACCGTGTTCGGCGGCTCCCTCTCGGAGGCCCACGCCGAGAAGATCGTGAAGCTCCAGGACATGGCGGTGGAGAACGGCAAGCCCCTGATCGGGCTGGCCGACTCCGGCGGGGCCCGGATCCAGGAGGGCGTCGACTCCCTCGGGGGCTACGCCGAGATCTTCCTGCGGAACACGATGGCGTCGGGCGTGGTCCCGCAGATCAGCGCCGTGCTCGGCCCCTGCGCCGGCGGGGCGGTGTACTCCCCGGCCATCACGGATTTCGTGTTCATGGTCGAGGGCGTCAGCCACATGTTCGTCACCGGCCCCAACGTCGTGAAGACGGTCACGCACGAGGACGTGACCTTCGAGGAGCTGGGCGGCGCCGCGGTCCACCGCTCGAAGAGCGGCGTGGCGCACTTCGTCCATCCCACCGAGGCCGAGACCTTCCGGGCGATCCGGGAGCTCGTCTCCTTCCTGCCGGCCAACAACCGGGAGTCGCCCCCGGTGCAGGAGTGCGACGACCCCGTGGACCGGGCCGACGAGGAGCTGCTGGAGATCGTCCCCGACGAGCCGAACCGCCCCTACGACATCCACGACGTCGTCGGCCGGGTGGTGGACGACGGCGAGTTCCTCGAGGTGCACGAGGGCTACGCGGCGAACCTGGTCGTCGGATTCGCCCGGCTGGGCGGCCGGCCGGTGGGGATCGTGGCCAACCAGCCGGCGGTGCTGGCGGGCGTGCTCGACATCGACGCGAGCCTCAAGGGCGCGCGCTTCGTCCGCTTCTGCGACTCCTTCAACATCCCCCTGGTGACCTTCGAGGACGTGCCGGGCTTCATGCCGGGGGTGGACCAGGAGCACGGAGGCATCATCAAGCACGGGGCGAAGCTGCTGTACGCCTACTGCGAGGCCACGGTGCCCAAGCTGACCGTGATCACCCGCAAGGCGTACGGGGGCGCCTACGACGTGATGTCGTCCAAGCACATCCGGGGCGACCTGAACCTGGCGTGGCCCACGGCGGAGATCGCCGTCATGGGCCCGAAGGGGGCCGTCGAGATCCTCCACCGGAAGGAGATCGAGGAGGCCGAGGACCCCGAGGAGCGGACGCGGGAGCTCGAGGAGGAGTTCCGGGAGAAGTTCGCCCACCCGTACCGGGCGGCGGCGCGGGGCTACGTCGACGACGTCATCGACCCGCGGGAGACCCGGGGCCGGCTCGTCTCCGGGCTGGAGATGCTGGCGGACAAGCGCGACCGGAACCCCCCGAAGAAGCACGGGAACCTCCCGCTGTGAGGGCGGCGGATGCCCGGCTTGCACTGGCTTCCGGACGTCCTGCAGCGCCGGCTCCTGGAGCGGGAGGGGCGACGGGATCTCGGGCGGCTCGCGGAGCGACTGCCGGGGCTGGCCGAGGAGCTCGGCGTCGGGGCCGCCGGCGGGGACGGGGAGCGGCCCGGCCCCGGCCCGGCGGACCGCGAGCCGCAGGACGAGCTCCGGGAGGCCCACGGGCGGTACCTCTCGCTGGGCCCCACCGATCCCGCGATGACGGCGTCGCTTCCGTTCGCCGATGTCCTCGGGGCCTGGTGCCGCGCGCTCCGGCCGCGGAGGATCGCGGAGCTCGGCACCGGGTTCAGCTCGTGGGTGGTCCGCCGTTGGGCGCCGCCGGGCGCCGACGTCGTCTCGGTCGACGACGACCCGGAGTGGCTGGAGAGGTCCCGGACGTTCGTCCGCGGGGAGGGCCTGCCGGAGGGCGAGTTCGTCACCTGGGAGACGTTCCGGCGCCGGGACCGCGCCCACGACCTGGTGGTGTGGGACTTCAGCGACGTGAGGACGAGGGCCTCCGCGACGCCGGAGGCCGCCGACCGCGTGGCGCCCGGAGGGGCGCTGCTCTTCGACGACGCCCACAAGCACCGGCTGTGGAAGCGTGCCCGCCGCCTCGCCCGGAGGCCGGCGGTGGAGGGCTACAGCCTGCACGCCCTGACGCTCGACGAGCACGGACGCTACGCGTGGCTCGCCCTGTTCGGCGACGGCGGGGGGCGGCCGTGACGGGCCCGATCGGCGGCGCCGCGGTCCGCGGGGGGAGGGGGAGGCCGTGACGTTCGACCGCGTCCTGGTGGCCAACCGGGGCGAGATCGCCGTCCGCGTGATCCAGGCCTGCCACGAGACGGGCCTGGAGGCGGTGGCCGTGTATTCCGAGCCCGACCGCCTCTCGCCCCACGTCCTCCTGGCCGACGAGGCCGTGCACCTGGGCCCGGCCCGGGCCGCGGAGAGCTACCTCGACATGGACGAGCTGCTGGAGGCCGCCGAGCGGACGGGCGCGGGCGCCATCCACCCCGGGTACGGCTTCCTGGCCGAGAACGCCGAGTTCGCCCGGCGGGTGGAGGCCTCGGACGCGGTCTGGGTCGGGCCGCCCTCGGGCGCCATCGCCGCGATGGGCAACAAGACCGAGGCCCGGCGCCGCATGGAGGAGGCCGGCGTCCCGGTGATCCCGGGCACCCGGGAGGCGGTGGGGGACGCCGACGCGGCGGCCGACGCGGCGGGGGAGGTGGGCTATCCGGTCATGCTGAAGGCGGCGGCCGGCGGCGGGGGCAAGGGGATGCGGGTGGTGGAGACGCCCGACGAGATGCCCTCCGCCTTCGAGGGGGCGAGCAACGAGGCGCGGCAGGCCTTCGGCGACGAGCGGCTCTACCTGGAGAGGTTCCTCGAGCGGCCCCGCCACGTGGAGATCCAGGTGCTGGCCGACGCCGCCGGCCGCACGGTGCACCTGGGCGAGCGGGAGTGCTCGATCCAGCGGCGCCACCAGAAGCTGGTCGAGGAGGCGCCGTCGCCTGCGATCGACGAGGCGACGCGGGAAGAGATGGGCCGGGTCGCGGTGGCCGCCGCCGAGGCGGTGGACTACCGGAGCGCCGGCACGGTGGAGTTCCTCTACCAGGACGGGGAGTACTACTTCCTGGAGATGAACACCCGCATCCAGGTGGAGCACCCGGTCACCGAGCTGGTCACCGGGGTGGACCTGGTGCAGGAGCAGCTCCGGGTGGCCGCGGGGCGGGAGATCGACTGGGACCCGTCGCCTTCGTGGCCGCGGGGCCACGCCATCGAGTGCCGGATCAGCGGCGAGGACCCGGCGAGCGGCTTCCTCCCCTCCACGGGGCGGATCGGCGCCCTCAGGGTGCCCACGGGCCCCGGGGTGCGGTGGGACTCGGGCGTCGACGAGGGCTTCGAGGTGGGCCTCCACTACGACCCGCTGCTGGCGAAGCTCGTCGTCCACGGCCCGGACCGGGACGCGGCGATCCGGCGGATGCGCCGGGCCCTGCTCCAGCTCCAGGTCACCGGGATCTCCACGACGCAGCCCTTCCACCTGGCGGTCATGGAGGAGGAGGACTTCCGGGCGGGCCGCCTGTCCATCGACTACGTCGACGCGCACCCGTCGCTGACGCGCGGCGGCCTGTCCGACGGCCGGGCCGAGGCCGCCGTCGTGGCCGCCGCCCTGCTGGAGGAGGAGGCCCGGGGCGGGCCCGATCCGTCGGGCGGGGCGGGGCGGGGTCGGGAGGACGGGCGACCCCGGGGCGGCGGCACGGGACGGAGCGCGTGGCAGCGGGCCTTCGACCCCCGGTGATCGCGGTGGCGGAGGAGCTGGAGGTCGAGTCGGTCGCGGTCGGGGGGGACGGGGTGGCCCGACAGGAGAGCGGCCGGGTGGTCTTCCTGCCCCGCACGGCGCCGGGCGACCGGGTCCGGGCCCGGATCACCGAGGAGCACGGCACCTGGGCCCGCGGGCGCGCCGCGGAGGTGCTGGAGCCCGGCCCGGACCGGCGGGAGCCGCCCTGTCCGCTCTACGACCGGTGCGGCGGATGCCAGCTCCAGCACATGGGCTACCGGGCCCAGCTCGGGGCGAAGCGCCGGGCGGTGTCGGACGCCCTGGAGCGCATCGGGGGGCGCACGGTGGACGTCCCGCCGGTGGCGGCCGCGGAGCGGGAGCTCGGGTACCGCAACCGCGTGACCTTCACCCTGCGCCGGGGAGCGGGAGGGGAGCGGGTCGAGGCCGGCTACCACCGGTGGGACGCCCCGGACCGGCTGGTCGACGTGGACGCCTGCCCGCTGGCCGAGCCCGCCGTCGACCGGGCGTGGCGCCGGCTCCGCGGGGCGTGGGGGCCCGGGGCGGAGCGGCTTCCGGCCGGCGCGGAGCTGCGCGTCACGGTGCGGGGGTCGGCCCGCGGCCGCGTCACCGTGCTCGTGGAGGAAGAAGGGTCGGAGGGGAGCGCACGTCGGGACGCGCCGCCGGAGGGCGACCCCGGGGCGGTGGCCGAGGCCCTGGGCGACGACCTGTCCGGCTACTTCTGGCGGCCCGCGGACGGCCGGCGCCGCCGCCTGGCCGGCGAGGGCCGGATGGAGGAGCGGTGGCTGGGGCTCGACCTCCGCCTCGGCCCCGACACCTTCCTTCAGGTGAACCGGACGATGACGCGCCGCATGGAGGCCTGGCTCGACGCCGCGATCGGCGAGAGGGCCGGGGGACCGGAGGGGCGGAGGATCCTCGACCTGTACGCCGGCGCGGGCGCCCGGGCGATCCGCTGGGCCCGGGAGGGCGCCGAGGTCGCGGCGTGCGAGCTCTCGCCGGAGGCGGTGCGCGACGGCCGCGAGGCGGCGGCAGACGCGGGCGCCGACGTGGCGTTCCGGGCGGCGCCCGTGGAGGACGCGCTCGCCGACCTGCTGCCCGCCGACCTGGCCGTGGTGAACCCGCCCCGGGCGGGCCTCGCGCGGCCGGTGGCCGAGACGCTGGCCGACGCGTCGCTCGACGGGCTGGCGTACGTGAGCTGCGACCCGGCGACCCTGGCCCGCGACCTCGACCGGCTGGGCGACCGCTGGACCGTCGAGGAGCTGCGCCCGTTCGACGCCTTCCCGCAGACGGCCCACGTGGAGACCGTGGCCTGGCTGGAGCCGCGATGAAGTACTACGTGACGCTGGACGGGCGGACCCGGGAGGTCGAGCTCACCCCGGACGGGGTGCGGGTCGACGGCCGCGAGGTGTCGGCCGAGATCGCCACGGTCCCCGGGACGAGCCTCCGGCACCTGCGCATCGGGGACCGGGGCTGGCTCCTCTCCGCCGAGCGGGACGACGAGGGCTGGGCGGTCCGGCTCGGGGGTCGACGGGTGGACGTCCACGTGGAGGACGAGCGGACCCGCGCCGTCCGGGAGCTCGCCGGCGCCGGCGGGCCCGCGGAAGGGGCGCGGGAGCTCAGGGCCCCGATGCCGGGGCTGGTCGTCCGGGTGCTGGTGGAGCCCGGCCACGAGGTCGAGGCGGGGGACGGGCTGGTGGTGATGGAGGCGATGAAGATGGAGAACGAGCTGTCGGCCCGGAGCGCCGGCACGGTCGCCGAGGTCCGGGTCGAGGAGGGACAGACGGTGAACCAGGACGACGTCCTCGTCACGCTGGAGGAGCCGACGACGGCCGCGGAGGAGGGGGCCGCGGCGGGCGGGGAGCTGGATTCGGAGTCGGGGCCCGGCGGGGAGGACGAGGGCCCGTGACGCCCAGGGACGGCTGGCGGGAGCGGACGCTGGACCCGTTCCTCGAGGAGCACGGCGAGCGGCGCGAGGCCTTCACCACCTCCTCCGACATCGAGGTGCGGCGCCTCTACACCCCGGAGGACCGGGAGGACGCCGACTACGAGGAGGACGTCGGCTACCCGGGCGAGCCCCCCTTCACCCGCGGCGTGTACCCGACCATGTACCGCGGCCGGCTCTGGACGATGCGGCAGTACGCCGGGTACGGCACCGCCGAGGAGACCAACGAGCGCTTCCGCTACCTGCTGGAGTCGGGCCAGACCGGCCTCTCGGTGGCCTTCGACCTGCCCACCCAGATGGGCTACGACTCCGACCACGCCATGGCGCAGGGGGAAGTGGGCCGGGTCGGGGTCGCCGTGGACACGCTGGACGACATGCTCCGCCTCTTCGACGGCATCCCCCTGGACCGGGTCTCGACGTCGATGACGATCAACGCCACGGCCCCCGTCCTGCTGGCCCTCTACGTGGCCGTCGGCGACGAGCAGGGGGTGGACCGCCGGGACCTGCGCGGCACCGTGCAGAACGACATCCTCAAGGAGTTCGTGGCCCGGGGGACCTACATCTACCCCGTGGAGCCGAGCCTCCGGCTCGTCACCGACGTCTTCGACTACTGCTCGCGCGAGATCCCGCGCTGGAACTCCATCTCGATCAGCGGCTACCACATCCGGGAAGCCGGCGCCACCGCCGCGCAGGAGCTGGCCTTCACCCTGGCCGACGGCCTCGAGTACGTCCGGCGCGCCCTCGACCGGGGCCTCGAGCTGGAGGACTTCGCCCCCCGGCTCAGCTTCTTCTTCGCCTGCGACAACCACTTCTTCGAGGAGATCGCCAAGTTCCGGGCCGCCCGCCGCCTCTGGGCCCGGCTCATGCGGGAGCGCCACGGGGCGTCCGACCGGAGCTGCCGCCTGCGGTTCCACACCCAGACGGCGGGGTCCACCCTCACGGCGCAGCAGCCGGCGAACAACGTCGTCCGGGTGGCCGTGCAGGCCCTGGCGGCCGTGCTCGGGGGAACGCAGTCGCTGCACACGAACAGCTGGGACGAGGCGCTGGCCCTCCCGTCCGGGGAGGCGGCCAAGCTGGCCCTCAGGACGCAACAGATCCTGGCCTCCGAGTCGGGGGTCGCCGACACGGTGGACCCCCTGGCCGGGTCCTACTACGTGGAGGAGCTCACCGACCGCGTCGAGGAGAAGGCCCGGTCGTACCTGGAGGAGATCGACGGGATGGGGGGCGCGGCCGAGGCGGTGGGCTGGATGGAGGAGGAGATCCACCGCTCCGCCTACCGGCACCAGAAGGAGGTGGAGAGCGGCGAGCGCGAGGTGGTGGGGATGAACGTCCACCGCGAGGAGGAGTCGCGCCAGGAGATCGAGCTGCCGGAGTTCGACGAGCTGGCGCGCGATCAGCGGGAGCGGCTGGCGGAGGTGAAGGACCGCCGGGACGACGGCCGGGTCCGGGAGGCGCTGGACGGGCTCGCGCGCCGGGCCCGGGACGACGGCAACGTCCTCCCGGCCATGGTGGAGGCCGTCAAGCGCCGGGCCACGCTGGGGGAGATCAGCGACGCCCTCCGCGAGGTCTGGGGCGAGTACAGGGACCGGGGCTGACGGCCTCCCGCCGCCGGGGGCGGCCGCGAGGGCCCCGCCGACGGAGCGGGGCGCCGGCCCCGCGGAGGACCGAACCGAGAGGAGGAAGGGACGACGATGCCGACGTACGAGTACCGCTGCGACGCCTGCGACCACCGCTTCGAGCGGCTCCAGAGGTTCAGCGACGACCCGGTGCGCACCTGCCCCGAGTGCGGCGAGGACGCCGTCGAGCGGCTGATCTCGGCCGGGGCCGGCCTCGTCTTCAAGGGGAGCGGCTTCTACGAGACGGACTACAAGAAGAAGGGGCGCCCCGAGTCCCGGGACGCCGGCGGGGAGGGCCCCTCGGACGGGGGCGACGGCGAGGGGGCCTCGTCCGACGGCGGGGACGCCGGGTCGTCGGCCCCGGAGGGGGAGGCGTCGGACGGTGAGTGACCCCCTGGCCGGCCGGAGGGAGGAGCTCCGGCGGCGCCTGGCCCGGGCGGCCCGGGAGGTGGGCGCGCCCGACGGCTTCGTCCCCGAGCTCGAGCGGCCGCGGGAGGCGGAGCACGGCGACCTCGCGTCCAACGCCGCCCTGGTGCTGGGGGGACGGCTGGACCGTCCGCCCCGGGAGGTGGCCGGGGAGATCTCCGAGGCCCTGGACGCGTCCGCCGCCGGGGTGGCCGCCGCGGAGGTGGCGGGGCCGGGCTTCCTGAACTTCCGCTTCGCCGACCGGGTCTACTTCGAGGCGCTCTCGGACGTGCTCGGGCGGGACGGGGCCTGGGGCCGCCGGGCCGACGGCGAGGGGACCCGGATGAACGTGGAGTTCGTCTCGGCCAACCCCACCGGCCCCCTCCACGTGGCCCACGGCCGCGGCGCCGCCCTGGGCGACGCCGTCGCCTCGCTGCTGGAGTGGACCGGCCACGAGGTCGTCCGCGAGTTCTACGTGAACGACGCCGGCCGCCAGATCGACCTGCTGGGGGCGTCGGTCGAGGCCCGGTTCCGGGAGATGGAGGGCGAGGAGGCCGAGATCCCGGAGGGGGGGTATCACGGAGAGTACGTCCGCGACCTCGCCCGCGACCTCGTCCGGGAGGCGGGCCGCGAGCGGCTGCGGTCGATGGAGGCCGGGGAGCGGCGGAGCCGGTTCGCCCGGGAGGCGGCGGAGCGGCTGCTGGCCGACCAGGACGACGACCTGGAGGCCTTCGGCGTGGAGATGGACGTCTACAGCCGGGAGAGCGACCTCTACGCCTCGGGGAAGGTCGACGAGGTCCTCGAGCGCCTGCGGGAGGAGGGGCTGACCTACCGGGAGGACGGGGCCGAGTGGCTCGAGACCACCCGCTTCGGCGACGAGAAGGACCGCGTCGTCGTCAAGAGCGACGGCGAGTACACCTACTTCCTCCCCGACGTGGCCTACCACGTGGACAAGGCCGAGCGGGGCTTCGACCGGGCGGTCGACGTCTGGGGGGCGGACCATCACGCCCACGTCGGCCGCATGCGGGCCGCCCTCGAGGCGCTCGGGCGGGACGGGGACTTCCTCGACGCCGTGATCCTCCAGCTCGTGAGCGTCCTGAAGGGCGGGGAGGAGGTCCGGATGAGCAAGCGCGCCGGGGACTTCGTCACGCTGCGCGAGCTGTACGGCGAGACCGGCGCCGACGTGGCCCGTTACTTCTTCCTCATGCGCCGGGCCGAGCAGCACCTCAACTTCGACCTCGACCTGGCCCTCGACACCTCGGAGCGCAACCCGGTCTACAAGGTGCAGTACGCCCACGCCCGGATGTGGGGGGTCTTCGAGAAGGGCGGCGTCGACCCGGCGGACCTCGACCCCTCCCCGGAGGAGCTCCGGGCGCTGGGGACCGACGCCGAGCGGGGCGTCGCCAAGGCCCTGCTCCGGTTCCCGGAGGTCGTGGCCGAGGCGGCCGCCGAGCGGGCGCCCTACCGGGTGTGCGCGTTCCTGGAGGAGCTGGCGGGCCTCGTCAACTCCTGGTACCACGAGGGGAACGTCGACCGCTCGCTCAGGGTGCTGGCCGACGTCCCGTCGCGCCCCGGGCGGCTCGCGCTGGCGCGGGCGGTGCAGATCACCCTCCGCAACGGGCTGCGCGTGCTCGGGCTCTCGGCGCCGGAGCGGATGGCCCGGGAGGGGGAGGACGCGGCCTGAGG
>CAYZLN010000033.1:0-2140 GCA_964479295.1 uncultured Gemmatimonadota bacterium | reverse complement strand
GACGCGGGCGTCGATCTGGAGGCGGCCGAGGCCGTCACCGGCCGGATCCGCGAGCTGGTGGAGAGCACCCGGACCGGGGACGTGGCCGGGAGCTACGGCTCGTTCGGCGGCCGGTTCCGGCTGCCCGGGGCGTCGGAGATCGTGGCCAGCGCCGACGGGGTGGGCACCAAGCTGAAGGTCGCCTTCCGCGCCGGGCGCCACGACACCGTGGGCGAGGACCTGGTGAACCACTGCGTCGACGACGTCCTCACCGAGGGGGCCGAGCCCCTCTTCTTCCTGGACTACTTCGCCACCGGCGACCTGGACGAGGAGACGCCGGTGGAGGTGGTGCGGGGGATCGCCCGGGGGTGCCGGCGGAACGGCTGCGCGCTGCTGGGGGGCGAGACGGCGGAGATGCCCGACTTCTACGCCCCCGGGGAGTACGACCTGGCGGGCTTCGTGGTGGGCCGGGTGGAGTTCCCGGAGATCGCTCGCCGGCAGGTCCGGGAGGGCGACGCGCTCGTGGCCCTGGCGTCGTCGGGGCTCCACACCAACGGCTTCACCTTCGCCCGCCGCGTCCTCTTCGAGCGGATGGGCCTCGGCGTCGACGACCCGTGGCCCGGCGAGGGGCACCCGGGGGCCAGCGTCGGCGACGTCCTCCTGGAGGTCCATCGGGCCTATCTGCCGGCGGTCCGCGAGCCCTGCGAGGCGGGGCGGATCCGGGCGCTGGCCCACGTCACGGGCGGGGGGATCGCCGGGAACCTGCGGCGGGTGCTCCCGGACGACCTCGACGCCGCGGTGGACCTCTCGGGGCGGCGGCCTCCGCCGGAGTTCGCCCTCCTGCAGGAGAGGAGCGGGGCCTCGACCGAGGAGATGTACCGGGTCTTCAACATGGGCGTCGGCATGATCGCCGTGACCCGGCCCGGCGACGCCGGCGCGGTGGCGGAGGCGGCGGAGGCCTCGGGGTGCCCGGCGTTCCCCTGCGGCGAGCTGGTGGAGGGGTCCGGAGAGGTCCGCCTGCTCGGGACGGGATGAGTCGTGTCGAGCCGCTCGGACGGGCCGCGCGACCGGGAGGACCGGCGCCACATGCGCCGCGCCCTCGAGCTGGCGGAGCGGGGCCGGGGCCGGGTCGCCCCGAACCCGATGGTGGGCGCCGTGGTGGTCCGGGACGGGGCCGTCGTCGGGGAGGGCTGGCACCGGGAGCACGGCGCCGACCACGCCGAGGTGGAGGCCCTCCGGGACGCCGGGGGGCGGGCCCGCGGGGCCACGGTCTACGTGACCCTGGAGCCCTGCACGCACCGGGGGAAGACGCCGCCCTGCACGGAGGCGCTGCTGGAGGCGGGCGTCGGGCGGGTGGTCGTCGGCTGCCGGGACCCGCATCCCGACGCCGGGGGCGGCGCCGTCCGGCTCCGGGACGCCGGCGTGGAGGTGACGACGGGCGTCGCCGGCCGGGAGGCGGCGCGGCTGAACGCTCCCTTCCTGTGGCGGCAGGCCGCAGGCGGCCCCTTCGTGTCCCTCAAGCTCGCCCTCTCGCTGGACGCCCGCATCGCGCGGACCCCCGGCGACCGCACCGACGTGACCGGCGAGGAGGCGTGGGCCCGGGTGCACCGGCTGCGGGCGTCGCACCGGGCCGTCCTCGTGGGGCGCCGGACGGCGGAGGTGGACGACCCGCGGCTGACGGCCCGGGGCGACGTGGAGCCCCGGCGGCCGCCGGTCCGGGTGGTGCTGGACTCCCGGCTGCGCCTCGACCCGGGCTCGACGCTGGCCCGGACGGCGGGGGAGACCCCGGTCTGGGCCCTCTGCGCCCCGGGGCCGGACGCCGGACGGCGGGAGCGGCTCGAGGAGGCCGGCGTCCGGGTGCTCGAGGTCGAGGCGGCCGGGGACGGGGAGGGGCTCCGACCCGGGGCGGTGACCGATCGGCTCGGGCGCGAGGGGGTCGGCTCGGTCCTGGTGGAGGGCGGCGGTCGGGTGGCGGCCTCCTTCCTCTCCGCGGGGCGGGTGCAGCGGATGCACCTGCTGTACGCCCCCGTGGCCTACGGGCCCCGGGGCGTGGAGGGCTTCCCGGGGCTGGCCCTGGAGGAGGGGACGTGGCGGCCGGCCGCGCGCGAGGCTCTGGGGCGGGACACCCTGATCACCCTGGAGAGCCGGGCGCTGCGGCGGG
>CAYZLN010000032.1:10838-13826 GCA_964479295.1 uncultured Gemmatimonadota bacterium | reverse complement strand
CCTCCAGGGCCACAACCTGGCGCTCTCACCTGACTGAGCTACGCTCACCACGCGTGTCTCCAATGTAGCCCGCGGCCCGCCGCGGGCAAGGCGGCGTCCGGGCCGCCGACCATGGCATACGCGCCGGACGGCCGCACCGTTCCCCGGGCCGGAACATCCTCCCCGCCCCCGGGGTGGATCAAGGGGCCCCGGGCCGCAGCCGTGGGCCCCGGACCGGCGGCGCGAGGCCGCCGTCCGGCGCTCGTCCGCCCCACCCTCGTCCACTCGCGTCCCGATCATGCCCTCGAAGCTCTCCATCGGGATCGTCGGCCTGCCCAACGTGGGCAAGTCCACCCTCTTCCGCGCGCTGACGGCCGTGTCGGTCCCGGCCGAGAACTACCCGTTCTGCACCATCGACCCCAACGTCGGGGTCGTGGAGGTCCCCGACCCCCGCCTCGACCGCCTGGCCGAGATCGTCGGGCCCGACGAGGTGAAGCCGGCCGTGGTGGAGTTCGTCGACATCGCGGGCCTGGTGGAGGGCGCGTCGCGGGGCGAGGGGCTGGGGAACCAGTTCCTGGAGAACATCCGCGAGGTCGACGCGCTGGCCCACGTGGTGCGCTGCTTCGAGGACGACAGCGTCGCCCGCGCCGGCGGCGGCAGCGACCCCGTGTCGGACGTCGAGGTCATCCGGACCGAGTTGGCGCTGGCCGACCTCGAGACCGCCGAGCGGCAGGTGGAGAAGCTCGAGAAGAAGGCCCGCCTCGGCGAGAAGGGCGCCGGGGCCGACGCCGAGCTCTGGCGCCGGGTCCGGGACGGGCTCTCCCGCGGACGGCCGGCCCGCCTCGTCGCCGACGGCGAGGAGGAACGGCGGGCGCTGGAGGGGTTCGACCTCCTGACCCTCAAGCCGGTCATGTACGTCCCCAACGTCGAGGCGTCGGCCCTCGGGGCCGACGGCGGCCCGGCGGTCGACGAGCTCCGCGGCTGGGTGGGCGAGCACGACCCCGGCGCCGAGATCGTCGAGGTCTGCGCGCAGCTCGAGGCCGAGGCCGCCGAGTTCCCCGAGGAGGAGCGCCGGGAGCTGCTGGAGGCCCACGGCCTCGGGCGGAGCAGCCTGGACCGCCTCATCCGCGCCGGGTACCGGCTCCTGGGCCTGCAGACCTTCTTCACCTGGAACGACACCGAGCTCCGGGCCTGGAACGTCCGCCGCGGCGCCTCGGCCCCGGAGGCCGCCGGGCGCGTGCACACCGACTTCCGGGAGGGGTTCATCCGGGCCGAGACCATCCACTTCGACGAGTTCGTCGGCTTCGACTCCATGCACGCGGCCCGGGAGGCCGGCGCGGTCCGCTCGGAGGGGAAGGACTACACGGTCCGGGACGGCGACATCATGCTCTTCCGGGCGCAGGCGTGACGGCCGAAACTCCCGGCGGCTCTCCCCCGTAGGGCTCCCTGGACGGGACGAGGAAGGCCGACCGGGGCGCGCCCGGCGGGCCGATCACTGGCGACCGGCGAGGGCGACCATGTACAGGACCGGGACGGCATACGGCTTCTGGTTCCTCTTCCTGGTCGGGCTGGCGGGCGTGCACCGCCTGTACCTGGGGAAGTGGGGCACGGGCATCCTCTGGCTCCTGACGGCCGGGCTCTTCGGGATCGGCCAGGTCGTGGACCTCTTCCGGATGGACACCCTCGTCGAGCAGGCCAACGTCCGGGAGGGCCACCTGCCCCACCCGAACTTCCGGCCGCTGGCCGCCGGCGCGTCGGCCGGCGTTGTCGCCGCGGGAGGCCCGTCGGCCCGGAGCCCCGGCGCCTCCGGGC
The DNA here is from genome assembly GCA_964479295.1 of uncultured Gemmatimonadota bacterium. Lineage (GTDB taxonomy): Bacteria > Gemmatimonadota > Gemmatimonadetes > Palauibacterales > Palauibacteraceae > CAYVFM01. The sequence goes on along the minus strand of CAYZLN010000032.1, from coordinate 12,035 downwards.
CCCCGTCCGACGCCGCCGCGGAGGGTCCCCCCTCCGACGAGGGGGAGCTGATGCGGCGCCTCCTGGAGGAGGCCGAGGAGCGCGGGGGCACCCTCACGGTCACCCAGGGCGTGGCGGCCACCGGGCTGTCGTTCGGGCAGGTCGAGGACACCCTCGGCGACATGGTGGCGTCGGGCTACGTGGACGTCGACAACCACCCGGAGTCCGGGGTGGTCCTCTACCGCTTCACCGAGCTGTAGCGGGCGGGCGACGGAGGGCCGAGCGGCCCGCAGGCCGCGGCGCCGCCCTCGGGCCTCCCGTAGCCCCCTCGCTCCACCGGCCGGGCCGTTGCCCGCCCGGCCCCGCCGTCCCACCTTCGGGCCAGACGGCCCGAGAGCTCCCGCGCACTCCGTCCATTCCACCCGTCCCTCCCCCATGCCCGACGCCCGGATGGCCCCGCTCACCCTCGACGGCTGGTACGTGCTCCACCAGGGCTTCCGCGTCGCCTGGCCCCGGCTCGGCGAGCTCCCCGCGGCGGCGAGGCGGGAGGCGGCCGGCGACTTCGCCGACACGGTGGCGGCGTGGGCGGACCTCGGCGACGACGGCTGGAGCGGCGCCTACCGCGTCGTGGGCGGCGAGCTCGACCTCATGCTCCTCCACTTCCGTTCCGGCCTCGAGGGTCTGGCGGAGGCCGAGGACGCCGTCCGGCGCTCCGCCCTGGCCGACCACCTCTACCTCGAGCTCGACTACGTCTCGGTCGTCGAGCTCGGCCTCTACCGCCTCACGCAGGAGACCGTGGAGGAGCTCCGGGAGGCGGGCGTCGACCCCCGCTCGGAGGAGGGCCGCGAGCGGCTGGACGAGGCGGCGCGGGAGCACGCCGCCCTCGACTACGTCCAGGACCGGCTGCACCCCCGACAGCCCGACGACATGCCCTACCTGTCCTTCTATCCCATGGACAAGCGGCGCGAGGAGGGGCGGAACTGGTACGCCCTGCCCCTGGAGGAGCGCGAGCGTCTCATGGTGGAGCACGGCGCCATCGGGCGGCGCTACGCCGGCCGGGTGTCGCAGGTGATCTCCGGCTCGGTGGGGCTCGACGACTGGGAGTGGGGGGTGACCCTCTGGTCGGGGGACCCGCTCGAGTTCAAGACGCTCGTGACGGAGATGAGGTACGACGAGGTCAGCGCCCGCTACGCCGAGTTCGGCCCCTTCTACGTCGGC